>JAYQWI020000102.1:0-8247 GCA_035871815.2 Candidatus Parabeggiatoa communis | reverse complement strand
AAATCACAATTTTCAGCCTGTCGATATGAGGAAATAAGATGTCTATAGACAATGTGAAACAATTCCAACAACGTGTTATACAAGACTTTGCCTTGCAAGATCAACTCAAAGAAGCCACTGACGCAGAACAGTTTGCCCAATTGGCCGTGAAGCTGGGCAAAGAAACCGGCTACGCTTTTACGGTTGAAGAGGTCAAGGCTGTCTCAGCAGCGCGTCAACCGGCTAGGAAGTTATCACAGAAGAAGAACGAAACCGTTGCACCACTCATTTTACCTTACCTACCGTTACCCGTAACAAGTTGAGACTAGGCTTGAAACTTTGAGTGTTTAATGCCAACCTCCAATGTTTTCAACACCTTGGAGGCTTTTCATGCCAATCGTTTAATTCGCATACCCTTTACCGTGTGTAGGATTTTATTTATGAACTCAATGGAAGATTACCTAAAGGTTATCACTCCCCACCTTCATTCTGACTTGGTTACACCTAACGCCCTATCTCACCTCCAAGCATTAGCCCAGGTTTTACCCCCTTTTTCTTATGCCGGATTTGAATGTCGTTTAGGGGCAAATTCGTCTCAGGCAGTTGACTTATTCGTTTCTCTGCCACATCACCTCAATACTCTACCTCCACAGTTTTTAACCCATCCCATCTGGCAAACACTTCAAGCATTTCAGTCTGAATGGCTTGAACCTGCCTCTTTTCTGTCCCAAAGTGTGAAAAACATCGCACTCGAATTTGATATCACTGGACAAGCGAATGAAGTACCTATTCCAAGTGTTTTTTTTGAATTCAATCGGGAAATGGGTAGTGACAACAATATGTTGACGCTGCTTGATACTCTTATCAGGCAATTCAATCGTCCTTTTTCTAAAAAATTAGAGGCCAATCTCGAACAATGTCTTCATGCGCTACCAGCAGGTGCCCAGATTATCCACCTTGGTATCATGCTTTCTCGTCCAACTGAAGCGGTACGCATAATTATAGAAGAACTTAAATCTGAAGACATTTTAGATTATTTGCTGCAAATCGGTTGGTCCGGCCCGACCGATACACTTGGAAATTTAGTGCAAACTCTTTCCCATTTGGTAGACAAGATTGGCTTTTTGAATTTGGATGTGAGTCAGCTTATCCATGCTCAGATAGGTTTGGAATGTTATTTTGATAAGCAACCTTTGCATGAACCACGTTGGCAATTCTTTTTTGACTATTTAGTTGAAAATGGATTATGTAGCCCTTCTAAAAAAGAAGCTTTTCTCGCTTGGCCTGGGTTTTCACAACCTGAATCTGAGCCCGCCTTGTGGCCTACCCATCTCAATTGGGGTGATGCTTTTTTTAGTGAGCAAGCAGTCAGTGCATTTTTTAGAAAAATTAATCATGTCAAAATGGTTTATCACCCCGATAAACCATTAGAAGCAAAAGGATATCTAGCATTTGGACATCGTTGGTTTGATAGCAAGACTTTAGAGTTTGAAGATGAAATCGAAACACCAATGATGAAAACAACGCTGATGAAGCCACAAGAGCAGGGAACCGTTAGTAACACGGCAGATGATGAGACAAAGACTCTGGAAACAGTTCGCAACTACTACAACACAATGAATGCCATCATTGTGCAAGATGTTGGAAAAACCTACCAAGCCGGTACCCTGATCACAAATACGCCAGTTGATGATCCTTATCGTGCCACTAATCTTTATTTAGCCTCTCAAGCGGGTATACAAGCAGGACAACATGTCTTGGATGCCGGTTGCGGTGTTTGCGGCCCCAGCATTGACATTGTTCAAAGTATTGGAGACTTAAAAGTTGATGCGATTACCCTGTCAACGGCTCAAGCGGAAACAGCGAAAAAATTGATACACGAAGCTGGGTTAACTGAAAAAATTCAGGTACATCTTGGCGATTATCACCACCTTCCCTTTGCCGATGAAACCTTTGACGTGGTATTTTTCTTTGAATCGACAGGTTATTCTTATGATCAGCAAAAATTGTTTACTGAGGCCTACCGAGTACTCAAAAAGGGGGGAAAGCTTTATATCAAGGATGTTTTTAGCAAAGAACCGCCTTTATCAGATCAAGAACAGCAAGCTTTGTTAGAATTCAACCGTGTTTATGCTCAGTACCAAACGCCTTGTCTAAGTGAAATGGTAGAGAAAGTTTTATCCCTTGGTTTTCATGAAGTTACTCATTTTGATATGAATCAAATAATTAGCATTGACGAATTTAGAAAAGCAATGTTTGAATACAAATACGGATTTCCACTTCTGACAAAATTTGGAAAATTTCACTATCGTTCTGTCCAATCTCTTCCTGTTTTTTTTGCAGAAATCAAAGCCTCTAAGCCAAGCAGCAAATAAGCTTTCTTGCTCCCATTTCATCCATCAACAATAGCATTGTATTTTAAATGTAAAAAGGCCCAATTAAATCATTAGTCTATAGGTTGTCAGAAAAATAATTCCAATCAAAACAGCAGGAAAGCAGACACACAAGTCTGCCCCTACGACATTTGTGTAGAGGCGAACCTGCGTGTTCGCCCTCTTTTGAGAATTCAAAAACGATACCGAAGTTCCATAAAATAATTTCGCCCTGCTAGAGGTAAATCATGAGGAATAGCGATAATGCCGTCTTGACTTGGACCAAGACTCGGTTCCCGTGCATCAATATCAAATAAGTTCCTAACCCCCATAGCAAAATTCCAATGCCCTTCTCTAATATCCTTGCGACGCAGGGTTAAATCCACCGTGGTATAGTCATCAATAGCGGTTCTCGGATCACCAAAGGCCCGTTTTCTGTCAGCAATCCAGTTGATTTGCGTATTGAGATACCAGTTCGGATAAACTAACCAATCGGTGCGAAGATACCCCGTTTGATGCGGAGCAAAACCCGGATCACGGTCATTCTCATCAACGGCATGTTGGTAGTTATAATTAGCTAACAGACTGAAGTTTTTGTTTACCAGCCAACGTGTTTCCACTTCAAAGCCTTGACCCGTTTGTTTTCCTGCGTTTTGTACGCTGAAAATATTAGGATCAGCAGGTTCGGGCAACAAGCGCACGGCATCACGCCATTCGTAAGCAAATAAATTCAAAACCAGATGTAAATTTTTTTGAACACTGTAGTCAATAGCTAATTCTAGTGTATCGAGGGTTTCTGGTCGCAGGTTTGGATTAGGCAATGGTAGTGCTACATTGTTTAGATAGAGTTCCCTGAACGATGGGGCACGAAAAGCACGCCCATAAAGTAATTTGCTGAACAAATCGGGTGTCATTTGCCATACTAGGGCAATACGGGGGTTAGTGGTTGACCCAAAATCGGAATATTCGTCATAACGAATACCTGTTGTCAGTTCCCAATTGGGTGCAAAAGCCCAAGTATCCTGTAAGAAAAAATGCCAATTCTGACGTGCTTTTTCTGGCATAGAAGCATAAGGTGTATCCGTAAAATCGACAACCTGACTGCCCGGAGGAAGAGGAAGTCCGGTGCTAGGATTAATGCCACTATTCCCAAATTCTTTGACTTCGTAAAAATCACCATAATAATAACCCGTTCCCAAACGGATTGTGTTTTTTTTTATACCTGAATAAAAGCCTGAAACGTTTAGGTAGGTATGACGTTCAGAAAAGCCACCACTGTTGAATAAGCCCGTTGGATAAGCACCGCCAAAAGCCCCAGGTGGAAAAACCCAACTTTCGACAGGAGAACTGGCTTTATTGTTGAAAAAACTGAGTTGTGCAGTTACATCCCAGTTTTCAGTAAATTTACGATTATGATAAGTGAGATCGGCCTGGAGACGGTCTTCGGTAAAGCGATTGGGATTCAAGGCATCTGCTTCACCTGTGCCTGTACCTTGATTATGCCGTCCTTGGTAAGCAGTACGTAATCGCCAATTTTCGCGAGAAATATCCAAGCGAGCATCAAAGTTGCGTTGTTGCACATTGACAGAGCTAGGCGCAAGAGAAGCATGAGTCCCAAACATTTTGTCGTAACTCGTTTGGATATCTTCCTCAATGATTTCCCCGTGTCCTTGGGTATCGTGGTATTCCATCAATAAAGCAATATCGAACCCCTTCCATTCATCACCATGCAAGAAATAAGCATCATAAGTATCAAAACTACCGACTCGTGCGCCTATTTCAGTACCCTCAATATCATCCTTGGTTTTAGTGATAATATTAATAACCCCAGCAAAGGCATCAGCCCCAAACACAGCAGAACCGGGCCCCCGGACGATTTCAATCCGAGCAATGCTGTTGACGGGCATCCCCCCCCAGATATAGCTTCGATTCCCTAAGAACAAGGATGTCATGGGAATACCGTTAATCAGCACTAACGCTTGTGGATTATTTTGAGTGTAAATACCTCGAAAGCTGTAAATGGGCGCGTAGCCAAAAGTTCTTCTTGAAACATGCAATCCGGGCACCGTTTCTAGCACTTCGTCCAAATCTGTCGCGCCAATCGCTTCAATATCCGAAGCGGTAATAACGCTGGTGACAGCAGGCGCACGGGCTGTCGATTGGTTTGTGCCGGTTGCGACGCTCACTTCTTTGACGGCAACCACGGCATCAAAAATATCAAAAACATCGGAAAGTGTGACTTCGACTTCACCCAGTTCTTCTAAACTTAAACTACTTAAATAGTCGTATACGCTGTCTGAATCCGGATCAGTTATTGCGTAATTAGGTACGGTTGTCGTGAGCAAGCCTACCCCGATGCAACAATATAGCATTAACCGCTTATTGAGATGAATTTTAAACATAGTTATCCTCGTTACTTTGTCGTATCCGTTTAAACCGTTCGCTTGCCATGGATATGATCAACTTACCTCACAATTTTCGCTACCCTCAACAAATTAGCACTGGCTCTTATACCCGCCTCTTGCACCGTGTCTGGATCGATCATAAAGCGCACCTTTCTACCCCGGATATAAAATTGAATCATCCCACCACGTACCACAAAATTCCTGATATCACTGACGGTGAGAATAGGGTATTGTTGGGTATAAGCCAAAATAGCCGCTTGATTCCCCTTTTCTGATTTGCTGACAAACAAAATGTGACAGCGGTTGGCCTGTCTATAGTCGCTGAGATGTTCCACCGTGATACGGCGTTTTTGGACTTTTTTCCCCTTCACAAGCCTATCAAAATCCTCAAACGGGTTTTTACCCAAAACACAGATACGAATGGGGGTTCTTGAATTATCAAACGCTGATGCCGGCCAGTTAATGAATTTAGAGAAATTGAATAAATAAACCGCTTTAACCTGATATTCTTTTGGAGTCAGTAATACGGCAGCATAAGTCAATGAACCAATCAATACGGTTAATAGACAAAGGGTTATACCCCATTTCCATTGGTCACTGATAACCCGTTTTGTCTTTTTCTGTTGAAACCACATAGTCTTACCCTTATGGAATGCGAATTAAAAAACGTCGTCCATGGCGAATGCCGAATGCTCAATAGCGATAATTTTTGGCTAGATCAATGATCAATGATCACACCCGTTTTCAAAACCTTGATATTCTTAATATTGAGTGATATCTAAGGCCAACCCATTATCGAACAAACTATATGGCATACAAAGGATGATATTGAACTTATGAAAGACGACATTTTGATAAACTCTCATAATCCTTTATATTCCTTTGCGTTTTGGGTGATCAAAAACATCATTGATAGAAACGACTTAATAAATTTGGACTATAATAGTTGCAAAATCTATAGATGAATATAGATCCTACATTAAGTGGATTGATTGACCGTCGGTTGTTGCCAACCTATCTCTCGAAGCACAACCCTAACTAAATAGGTACAGTACCCGGTTCTAATCCACCCGATGTACTACTGGCATCGGGAAAACGTCTGTAGAATCTCTCCATCAGAATCGTTTTCACTTCGCGGAAATGATCAACGTTTAGCAGCTCAGCATCACCAAAACGTTTGATAAGTACTTTGCCAGCATTGACATCCGCATTTTCTGTCTGTTCACAATACCCACACTTGAACCTTTCTTGAGTTCGGCGGTTATCTTTATGAACGTATCCACATTTATTACATTCCTGACTTGAATAAGCAGCCGGAACACTTGCATAGCGAATATGTTTATAATCAAGCTTTTCCTTCAACTTATCCAACGCAAAACCGATTTTGGAAGCTTTCAAGATACGATTCATGCGCTTAGACTTAAACTTCATTCCCTTGATATTCAACTTTTCCAAAACAACTAAACTATCTTTTTCTAAAGTATTAACTAATTGATTAGCAGCACGTCCTATCTCATTTCTGACTGTCGCTATGATTTTAGGAGAACTTAAATCAACTTCTGGTTTACCGCCTTGAATCAAACAAGCATTAAGTTTTTGTTTTCGCCGCCTGACGCTATTCGCTTTATCTACCAGCTTCTTTAGATTATTAGAAAATTGTCCAAAGAAATTACCAGTTGAAGCCGTGAAAAGACTTTTAATTCCTAGATCAACACCAACTATTTTATTTAAAGAAGCGATTGGCTTCTTTTTTGAAATGGATACAGCTAAAGTGGCATACCACAGCCCATCAACTCTGGAAAGAGTCACACCACCACATAATTGGCCCTCACCTAAAACTTTTTTGCCATATTTATGAATATTAATAGGTACAAAAATAGGTTTACCTTTTTCTAAAGTAGAAATTCTTAACCAATATTCAAAGCTTTTAGTTTTTGAACCTTGAATTTGAATAACATTGACATTACCTTGTATTTTAATATTTTTTAATATCGGTTTATTTTCCCTATTGTTCGCGTAAAACGACTTCATAATGCTTGCCGCTTGTTGCCAAGCACACCTTTTATATCTTTCAGATAATTCTGAATTGATATCCGGTAAATTACCATAACTACTGACCTTTTTTATTTCATTATCAAAAATGTAATCAATATAATTTTGGCAAAGAGTCAAATAAGCACTACCAAGTTCATTGAGCAAGTTTAATTTGCAAGTGTTTGCTAATTCAAGTTTAATATTATTGATCGATTTGTGCAATCCTTTAGGTTTTTTCTGTCTTTTTTTTGTCATGAGTTAATTTCTTAATCAGTTGTTCTGTCTTGCGCTTGCTACGACGTTGTCCGTAGATTCTAGCACAAAAGCTAGTTATCACCGAGACAAAGTCTTGGATTAAATCTTCCTTATTGTTTACTTGTTGGTTGAAGATAATTAGTTCACAATCAATGTGATAACAAAGAAGTTCTATATATCTTACTCCAAATCTAGCCAGTCTATCTTTATGTTCTACAACCAGTTTACTTAATCTTCCTTCTCTCAGAACCTTCTCTAGTTTCGGACGTGAATCATTTAAACCAGAGCCAATCTCCTTAATATTTTTATTCGTTATCCAACCTCTCGCATTGCAGAACTGTATAAGCCTCTTTGATTGTCGTTCTAAGTTATCTTTGTTTTCATATGAACTGACTCTGGCATAAGTCACAATAAATTCTTTGGGGCGAGGCAATACTTCGTCGGGGACAATAATGGTTCCTGTTTCTAATTGATAAGCACCCTCAATTTTGCCACGACGGTAATATTCCCAAGCTGTCCGGTAATGAATGCCCTTTTTCTTTGCCCATTGTGAAAGTTTCATCGCACCCTGTAATATCACATATTCAACTATAGTCAACTATATTTGTCTATAAAATTAATAAAGTTTTATAATACCTTGATAGTACGCCCTTTGACTGTTTGACCTAACAGTTTGGGCTCAAAATGATTAAGCGAATCACCCAATAGACAAATACGAATTGGAGTATCAACATTATCAAATGCGGAATTAGGCCAACTCATTTCTTCAAAAAATATGAGTAAATAGTTCGCTTTCGCCTGATATTCATTGAAAAGGGGAACGGCAGCATAGCTTAACGAACCGTTTAATACACAGACTAATAAGATGGTTATAAACCCTCGCAACCCATTAACATACATGAGATATCCCGCCTTTAATTTCTAATCTTTCAAACAGCTTAAAGTTAAATAATTTATCAGTTATTATGTTCCGTTTCAATGTGGCGTAGAAAAATAGAAAAATGCCATTAATTGTAAGGGCAACCACAAGGGATTGCCCCTACGAACCGTCGTGTCATGTAGGGCAAGCCAAAGGGTTGCAGGAGCCCAAAAGTTTCAATGTTTTGTAGAAAAGTTTAATTTGTCAAAGTCGCAGAAGCGACGACTCTATGCTATTAACTCACCCAAAAGCTTAACTTAATGACATTGAAGTGACGACTACA
>JAYQWI020000101.1:0-8156 GCA_035871815.2 Candidatus Parabeggiatoa communis | reverse complement strand
GCGAAGAACGAAGTTTCACATTCAACCCCATTCGGGGTTGTTAGGCATATCCAAAAAATAAATTATCCCGCAGGGCTACTCTATGCACAAAAATAATTTGTAACAATTTGTCGGCTCACGCAGAGCCGCAGAGCCGCAGAGCCGCAGAGAATGAGAGAAATTAAACAAACCGGCTTGAATTGCCTTTTGGGATAATTATTTTTTTTGGAACTTCCTAATATCATTAAAAATAAAATACTGATTGCTCTGTGGCACTCTGTGCTACTCTGTGTGTGTTGAAGGCGTCGGGTCAAACTGACTGATAGGTGGTAAGATTAATGATCATTGAGTCAAATTTAGCACTCATCCATCAAAAAACAATCCATATTATCCGGTGTAATTATTTTGGTTTCACTGTGCGGATAGGCGCGGGTGAAGGTTTTTGGAAATCGCGCCTTGGCACTGGCATTCCATTTGAACTCCCACGCAAAGAGTTTGCCATCGCGTTCTTCAAGGTAGTCAATTTCCTGCTGCTGAACTGTGCGCCAAAAATAGCAGTTGATACTCAACCCCCTATTTGCCATACGTTTAATTCGTTCGCTGACCAAAAAATTTTCCCATAGCGCACCGATGTCATCACGTAATCCCACCGGATTAAAATACTTAATAGCGGCATTACGCAGCCCATTGTCATAAAAGTAGATTTTTCGGGTTTTTTTGAGTTCATTACGCAGATTGCGGCTAAAAGCGCCTAGCCGAAAAACCACATAAGCTTTTTCCAGAATGGAAATATATTTTTCCACGGTTTCATTATTCAATCCAGTCATTTTCCCCAGTTCATTGTAAGAAACTTGGTTGCCAATTTGAAAGGCGAGTGCTTGCACCAATCTTTCCAGTCGTTCCGGTTTCTGGATATTTTCCAAAATGAGGATGTCTTTATAAAGGTAACTGTCCGCCAATTGTGAAAGCAGTGCCGTTTCATCACCCGCTTGCTCAACAATGTCTGGATAATAACCATAGATAAGACGATGTTTTAAAAGCCGACGCTCTTCAAGTAAACCATGATGATTCACCATTTCTTCCCAAGAAAGTGGGTAAAGGTGATATTGCCATTTGCGCCCCGTCAAGGGTTCATTCATACGATTAGCTAACTCGAAAGCGGATGAACCGGTGGCCACTACTTTGACACCGGGGATATTATCGACAATCAGCTTGATAGTGATGCCTATATTTTCAATTCGCTGCGCTTCATCTATCACCAATAAAGTGTGCTTACCGATCAAATTTTTTAAATGCGTCGAAGTGATATTTGATAAAACTTGTCGTATATCCGGTTCATCACCATTCCACCATAAAACCGGTTGTTCCATTTTCAAGGTCAGTTGGCGCAATAAAGTGGTTTTACCTGATTGTCTGGGGCCTATCAGGATAATGGCTTTTGGATCATTAAGTCGCTTTTGAATCAAATGGCTTAATAGACGTTTTATTAGCATTTTATTCTGTTGTAACCGTAAATTATTATATTTTTATACGAAAAAACGGAATTAATAATAGAATTCTATTTTTTGTCAAGACCCTACACGGGTATAAACCTCTTATGTCGCTATTTAGGTGAGGAACAGGGGAATGGTGGACAAGCGGGCGGTGACATAAGGGTTTATATTGAGTTCATTGCCAACAGCGATCCCACCTTACGATAACACGATTTTCCCTTCCGTTTTTTCAGGTACAACCTCTTCGGGTAGAATCGTGGATTCGGTTTCTTCTGAATTAACGGTGTACTTCAAGAAAAATAAGATACTCACAGCCAGCACGAGCAATAGGATACCGACCAAAGGGCGATGGTATATCCAAGCAAAAGATATCGTCATGATGGATAGGGTTAAGCTAATAATGAAAGCCACTATTACGCTGATGAACTCAACAATGCTAGCGATAAAAGGGAGAAGAGCAGCCTGTGTTCTCAGGAGATTGAATATCATCATTAAACCGAAAAACATCATCGAAAATCCGATAAAACGTAGTGCCCAAGTCAGCAAATTATTGAACTGTTTAGCCCGTTTAAACATTTTTTCTGCCGTTACCGCGCCATATTCAAACAGTTCAATATCACCACCCACTTTTGTCGTGTAGGGGATTAACTCAGAACCAGATTGTTTGGCAACAACACTGATTGTTGTCGGCAAGATGGCTTCAAATTTTATCCGCAGCTCACCTATTTGAGGATTCACCGGATTTTGGCCTATATAATAATAATTGCCATATAACTGTATCCTTTTACCAGAAGTGGCATGACTATTGTGTTGATTGCGAAGCGTTTCTGGCAACATCTCAAAAGTTTTTGTTGTCAACGGTAGCCAATCATAATTATTCAGGTTTGCAATCAGACTGTCTGACAAGGTAAAGTTACCCAATGTCACCATTTTGGCATTGAATGCTTCTCCGATAATCGGCATTCTAGGGGGATTGACATGCTCTTTTGGCAGCTTGAAATAGTCTGAATCAATGAGGATGTCAGACCAAATTTCGGTATAAGTATAAGTTGTCCTCGTTTCCGTTCCCCCCCCAACAAGTTCTTCTGTTTCAGAAGATTCGCTTTCATTCCACTGGTACATTTCGACAATACGGCGTAACTTGATCGCTTGTTCAACCAGCATCGCAAAGGTTGAATCGCTCAACGTTTCGTCTGTTGTCGCTTTAGCACTTAAATGAACGAGTTGACCATCATTAATCACATCAATTCGATTTGCATCAATTGAGATAACGATGCTTTCACCTTCTTCTAATTTTTGAGAAAGATGTACGGCCCGCCCTTCGTTCAAAAACAAGGTTGGAAAAGAGGCCGCAAAAATAATAAATCCAATCAAGGCCGTTTTGAAAGACTCTTGAATACTATTACCCCATGATTGATGTGTGATTTGAGTATACATGGTTAATTGTTAATGGTTAATGGTTAATGGTTTAATTATAATTGTCTGAATCAGAATTCACAGAATTTAAGAATTCACAGAATTTAAGAATTGACAGAATTTAAGAATTCACAGAAAACCTAATAAAGTCACTAAATGAATTCTGAAAATTTTATCATTGTGTTAAGTTCACTAAATGAATTCTGAAAATTCTCTCATTGGAGCCTCTTGCAAAATTCTGGGCATAAACGATAAATCAATGAGTTACATGCCATTAGATACTCGTAAGTTATTGATTTATGCTTGGGCGTTGGAGTTTTGCAAGAGCCTCATTGTGTTAATTTCACTAAATGAATTCTGAAAATTATAGTGTTAATTCGGATTCAGACACAGATATAATTGACCGAATCAAACCCAATAAAGTCACTGAACCCATTCTGAAAATTCTATCATTTTGTTAATGAGCTCGCGTAGCTCGGAACGACGTTTCAGACACAGACAGAATTGACAGAATCAAACTTAATAAAGTTAAAGCTCTTGCAAAACGATTAAGCAAAACCGATAAAACAATAATTTTATGCTATGTCAGTCTTTGATTTGTGCTTGCACGTTGGCGTTTTGCAATTTTCTCAAGTTTATTAAATGAATTCTGAAAATTCTATATTAAATGAATTCTGAAAATTCTATCATTCTGTTAATTCTGATTCAGACATGTTGATGTGATAATGGAGAGAACTATAATGAAGTATTTAGGATTAGGATTGATACTGGCAGCGTTATCATTCGCTGTTACTGCCGTAGACTTATCGCCTGAAGAGATTGACCGTTTACATAATGAGGCTAAAGAAGCCTTTTATGCGGCTGACTATACTTTGGCCTTGGCTAAATGGCAAACGGCACTCACGAGCGCTCGTACACTCAATCGAAAAGACGATATGAGTAAGTTTTTGGTTAATTTGGGGGTGGTTAACTATAGTATCGGTCAATACCACAAAGCTTTGGCATATTACCAAGACGTTTTGACGCTTGATCGTGAGCGGGGGGATAAAAGCGGGGAAAGTGCTGATTTGACTAACTTGGGCTTGGTTTACTACAGTCTTGGCGAATATCAAAAAGCTTTGCTTTATTATCAGGAAGCTTTGGAGATACAAGTCAAGATCGAAGATAAAAGTGGGCAAAGTGATACCTTGGGTAATCTTGGCTTGGTATACAACAGTCTTGGACAATACCAAAAAGCTTTGGCCTATCATGAACAGGCTTTGGCGTTACACCGCGAAATCGCGGTTCAACAAACCAAAATTGCGGATCAACAAACCAAAATCGCGGATCAACAAACCAAAATTGCGGATCAACAGGCCGTCAGTAATGATCTCTCTAATCTGGGCATAGTGTACGATAATCTGGGCGAATACCAAAAAGCTTTGGGCTATTATGAGCAAGCCTTGGATATCAAAAGAGAAATCAGTGATCAACATGGCATGGCTAAAGTGCTTTCCAATATGGGCACGGGGTATAAGCATCTCAGCGATTATCCTAAAGCCCAAGGGTATTACCAGCAAGCTTTACAAATACAAAGCCAGATTGGTGATATCAGCGGCATTGCTAACAATTTGACCAACTTGGGTGCAGTGTACGACAATCTGGGACAGTACGCAAAAGCTTTGGGCGCTTATCGGCAAGCTTTACGCCTACAACGTGATATGGGTGATCAGCGTGGTATGGGGAGTAATCTCTCTAATATCGGTGTCATCTATAAAAATCGAGGCTATTTGCAAAAGGCTTTAAGCTATTATCAGCAAGCCTTAGCATTACAACAGAGTATGGGTGACAGACGCAGCGAAGCCAATACTTTGACACTGTTGGGTGCGGTATACAACAGTCTCGGCCAATATGCCGTAGCCTTAAAGCACTATTTGGAAGCTTTAGAAGTACACCGCAAAGTGGGTGAAAAAAAATGGATCGGTCATACTCTGAGCAATCTGGGTGTGTTGTATTATAACTTGGGACAAGGCGATAAAGCTTTAGGTTATTTCCTACAAGCCTTAACACTCTGGCGTGAACTGGGAAACAAACAGGGGGAAGGCATTGAACTGTCTCACTTGGGTGTCGCGTACACTAGTCAAGGGTTGCACTCAAAAGCCTTAAAACGTTATCAACAAGCCTTACAGATCAAACGTGATATTGGTGATAAACGCGGCGAAGGGACTGATCTCAGTTTGATCGGCGGCCTATATGGCACGATTGGAAACTATCAAAAGGCTTTAACGCATTTCCAACAAGCTTTAGTCATCGACCAGCAACTGGGGGATAAAATGGGGGAAAGTCTTGATCTGTCTAATATGGGTATGATGTATCAACAACTTCATCAATATGAACCAGCCCGCAAGGCTTTACTAGACAGTGTCACTCAATTGGAAACATTAGGCAGCCCTCAGCTGTGGTACGCACAAAGCGGTTTAGCAGCCGTAGAAGTCCACCTCAATGAGATCAAAGCCGCCTCAATCCACTATGAACAGGCCTTAGATCAGATTGAAACGCTACGCGCAGGATTGATTGAAAAGACTGATAAACTCTCTTTTATGCAAAACAAACTGTTCGTCTATGATCAGTTCATCACCCTACTGCAAACCTTACACGAACAACACCCTAACCAAGGTTATGATCGTAAAGCCCTAGAAATCTTTGAACGCAAACAAGGGCGCTTGTTTCTTGAACAAATTGGTAAAAGCGGCGCACAGCGTTTTGCGCGTTTACCCACAAATCTCACTCAAAAAGAGCAACGCTTGAGACATCAAGTGTCTCAGACTCAAACTGAATTAGTGCAAGCCCGTAATCAAGCTTTTATTGAACAAGATCATCAGCGTATCAACACCTTAAGCCGACAACTTGACAAACTCAACGCCAAGCAACACGCCTTACAAGCTCACATCAAGGCTAAATACCCTGCCTACTACGCCCTCAAATACCCAGAACCGGCAACCGTTGCCACTTTGCAAAACCAAGTCTTACGGCCCGGTGAATTGATACTGGTTTACGGCATCATGGAAAACAGTACAGCCCTGTGGGTCATTGGGCCACACCAATTTACTATGTTGACCATCCCAGCCGGAGAAGATGAACTGACTGAAGATGTCGCTTATATGCGCGATGTGATTCTCAATCGCTTGCCCGAAATCATAGATGAAGGCTACCCGCTTTACGAAAAACTCATACCTGAAGCGGCTCGTAAACTTCTGGCAGAAGCACACAGCCTCTACATCGTGCCCACCGGCCCCTTATATAGGTTGCCCTTTGAAACCTTAGTCACCAATGACTTTGAGTACACTAACCCACACTATCTCATACTCGATCATGCCATAGCTTACTTATCCTCTGCCTCTGTACTTAAAGTGCTACGGGAGACGCAAGCTCTGCGTCACAAGCAACCCAGTAAAAAACTACTGGCATTTGCCAATCCGAGTTATGCCCCTTGTGAAAGCGATTTGGATAACCGGACTGGGGCACGGGCCCGGACAGTAGCGGAACTACGCAACAAAGCATACCGTGAAGTCATGGGGGCTGTTTGTTTTCCGCAATTACCTGAAACACTATCTGAAGCGCAATCTATTGCTGCCTTGTTTAATCCATCTGACAACAGCCTTTTTGTGGGTCAACAAGCCAATCGAAGCAACGTACTCAAATTCAATCCTGAAATGTCAGACTATCGCTATTTGCTCTTCGCCGTTCACGGCCTATTACCCAATGAAGTCAAAGGGTTAGTGCAATCTTCGTTAGTGTTATCCAATGTAGAAGATGAAGCTTATCTGACGATGGCAGATGCCTTCACACTGCAACTCAATGCGGATTTTATCAACCTCTCAGCTTGCAACACCGGCGGCGGCAAAAAAATCAAAGGTGAAGGGATCATGGGCCTCTCTCGCGCCTTCATGTATGCCGGTACACAAGCCATTGGCGTAACCCTTTGGTCAGTCGAATCCGCTTCCGCTGAAAACCTCAGCGTGGGTATTTTTAGGAATTTGAAAGCAGGAAAGCAAGCTGGAGAAGCCCTGCGACAAATCAAGCTCAAAATGATAGCGGGCAAAGCCAACAAACCGCGTTATCGTCATCCCTTTTATTGGGCACCTTTTGTTATGTATGGCATGGCCCAATGATCAGTTATCAGTTATCAGTTATCCGTTATCAGTTATCCGTTATCAGTTATCAGTTATCAGTTATCGATTATTGATTATCAGTTATCAATTTTTAGGATAGTACGCTGATTAGACTGATTCAACTGATTAACGCTGCTCAATAAATCAATCAGTGTTGATCATGAAAAAAAGCCAAATCAGCGTTCTATCTACACTCAAATAACCGTATTGATGTGATAACTGAACATTGAACGATATGATGTGATAAATCTATCCCATTAACCATTAACCATTAAGCCTTTTTGCAATTTGCGATTCAAAAAAAGCCGCGATGTGATACGCTTAGGTTCAGAAAATCATTTTTGAACCTACCCACTTAGAAAAAAAAGTGATTGGCTATAAACCGGGTAGCAAGTTTAGCTAAGTGGAAGCAAGGGCTTGCCACCATGCACTTGCCAGAACAAAACGCTGGGAGTAATTTAACAGTTAAACCTGTTAGGGTTTTGCGGATTGAAGCATCAAGGCTTTAACCTCATATTTGTGTATAACGATGAAGGCAAACATGGGGCACGATATCTTCGCTACTTATTTCTTTTTAAGAATAGAAAAAAAGCATAAGTCATCTATAAAATATCAGTAATATCAGGTATAATTTTTGCCTAATATTTTAAAATCTTAAAGTCGTTCCAGACAACAATCCGTTTGATAACTCATTGATAAATGATTATTTTCTGTTAGTTAATCTTATCAATTATCAGTGATATCAAGCTTTATGATCATTGATGTTTGTTATTCGCCATTTGTGCCAGTCAATGCGCCATTGGCGATTTCAAAAAAAAACATAAATCATCAGCTCACGTCACTAATGATATTTTCACTTTTAATCTCACATCTCTAGGGTCTGATTTAATTATCAATTATAAAATGATCACATCAGTTTTCAAAACATTGATATTCTTGAACTTTAGTGATGTCTAAGGGCAATCGATTATCAAACTGATAGTTAATAATTGATAACTGATAACTGATAACTGATAAAGGAGAATCAAGTATGTCACTCAAACGAATGAACTCTATTTTTTTAGACAAACCGGTCATATCTTCTTTCAAGTCAAATTTTTCAGGGATATCACTCACC
>JAYQWI020000100.1:0-3500 GCA_035871815.2 Candidatus Parabeggiatoa communis | reverse complement strand
GTGCATCAAAATCCGGTGCCAATTGATATTTGCCTTTGGCACTGCCAAAGGTTCTTTTTTTAGGCTTCCTAACTTGGTGAACTTCACTAGCCTGTTCTTTTATTAGGAATGCAATATAGTGTAAAACTTCCACTTTTAAATGTTCAGGAAGTTGATAAAGTTGTGAGAAAATGAGTTTTTCTGTCATGACATTTTTTCTCAAATGACTTGGTTTCAAGGCAACTCCAAAAAATGACCACATAATGGGCTGGGGCAAAAGATTGCCCCTACATGCCATAAATATATCACAAATAGAGCTATGGCAACCACAAGGGATTACCCCTACATGCCATTGTATTAAACTATCATAGTGTCTAATCAGCGTTCTATCCTGCTCTTCGTATTGTAAGACTAACTCAAATCAAAAATCAACACTAACATCATGCTAATGACAGAAAATAAAATCATTTTAATCGTGCGGCGCACCCGCTTAGATGATTTAATCGCCCGCTTTAATACCCTTGCTCAAGCTCAATTTTACGTTGAACACTTAGGCGCAGACTTTTCTGATTACCAAAAAGAGCATAAAAACTACCAAAAAGCGGTGACGACAGTCGAAACCCAGTTGCGTCAATTAGGGCGCGTACACGTTTTAGATCGTGATTTTTTACCCAATTTTATTTTTGCAAACCAAGATACAGTCGTTGTTTTAGGACAAGATGGCTTAGTCGCTAACACCCTTAAATATTTAAATGGACAAATTGTCATTGGTGTTAATCCTGACCCGCAACGTTGGGAGGGCATTTTATTACCCTTTCAAGTTGACGATTTAAGCAAAATCATACCTGATGTCTTTGCACAACGCTGTTTGATTAAAGAAGTCAGTATGGCAAAAGCCACTTTAAATAATGGGCAAACCTTATACGGTGTCAACGATTTATTTATTGGGCCCAAATCACACACTTCAGCACTTTACCAAATCAAAATCGGCAAACGCCAAGAACAACAAGCCTCCAGTGGCATCATCGTCTCAACCGGTTTAGGTTCAACAGGTTGGTTTAAAAGCCTAGTCACCGGCGCAACGTGCATTACACAAGCTTTAATAAAAGAGAATAAATTAGTTGCCGTAGACTCACAGACTGGACGTATGACTCAACAGCACGACAGCCGTTTTCCTTGGGATGCCAATTACCTGCAATTTACCGTTCGTGAGCCCTTTCCAAGCACCACCTCATCAGCAACGCTAGTCTTTGGCAAAATAACCCCTAAAAAGCCTATGTTTATGGTCTCAAAAATGGCCGGAAATGGCGTTATTTTTAGTGATGGGATTGAAAATGACTTTTTAGAATTTAATTCAGGCACCCAAGCCACCATCGGCCTCGCCGAAAAACGAGGCTACTTAGTCAGTTGAAATCGGTAGTAGAGACGCACGGCCGTGCGTCTCTACGGCCGTGCCTCTCCTGCAATCCCTTGTGGTTGCCCTTTTTATTTGTAGTTGCCCTTTTTATTTGACTTTGATAACCAATAAAGTGATATCATCATATACTTTTTGACTACCAATGTATTGTCGCACATCGGCAATAACGGCCTGAACAATCTCCTCGGCAGCATCATCTTGCCAATGCTGACTGACAATGGCGCAAAGCCGCTCTAAACCATACAATTGCTGATCAAGATTTTCCGCTTCTGTGATACCATCTGTGTAAAGCACCACAACATCGCCTGGATTCAATAACAATTGAGTTTGGCCAATAAAGTCGTTAATGTCTGGTTCTAACCCAATTGGAAAACCTAACTCATCAGTGTCTATCCGTTCTACAAACCCATTTCGCACCACAATCAGTTCTTCATGTTGTCCACTCAAAAATAAAGTCTTTTCCCGTAACTCTAATAAAGCGAAACTGAGGTTTTTATCAGAATTCATTCGCTGCACATTGTCATAAATGGTGCGATTCAGGGTATTCAAAAAGTTAACCGGGTTAGTTTCGTTATGTGTCATCAAGGCCCGCACAACCGATTGCACCATGATGGCTAACACACCACTTTCTAAGCCATGTCCAGTGACATCGCCAATCCCAATTAATACCCGTCCATCTTGGTAAAGCACATCATAGTAATCACCACCAACTTCAGAAGCCGGTTCCATAAAGCAGGCAATGTCTAAACCTTCAATTTGCTTAAGTTCATTCTCCTTAGGCAAAAGCATTTGTTGTAATCGACGTGAAACATCTAATTCTGCACTCATACGCACATTTTCAGATGTGAGTTGTTCGTTGAGGGTCGTAATTTCTTCATTCGCCTCAGCGAGTTGTTCAGTACGTTGTGCAAGCTGGGTCGTGCGTTCTGCCACTTTTTGTTCTAATGTCTGATACAACAGCGCATTTTCAATCGAAATAGCCATTTGAGAAGACAGCACTTTTAAAACTTGAAGACGTTCTTTAGTAAAAGCGTATTCTGTCAAGTCATTTTCTAAATATAATATACCCGTCAATTTCCCCTGATTGAGAAGGGGTGTACATAACACAGATTGGGGTTCATTTTTGAGAATGTAGATATCTTGGGTAAAATGGCCTTCCACACAGGCATTATTCAACACCAGAGGTTTTTGTGTGCGAGCGACATAGTGAATCATGCTAGCAGCCAGCTTATGATTATCGTCAATGGGAATGGACTGCAAAACGTCGATTGTATCGCTATTCACGTCGCTTTCAGCTTCGATAAACCACTGTTCTTGTTGAGGAAGTAATAACATTCCTCTGCATGCCCCCGCATTTTCAATCACAATCTGCATCATTGTTTCTAAAAGATGGCTCAACACAATCTCCCCTGATAGCGTTTGAGCCGCTTTCATGACGCTGTCCAAATCTAAAGCCTTGGAGGTTGTTTGACTTGCTATCGGAGTCATTCGAGCAATTGACGTTGTGAAAGTCGTATGAACAGGGCTTTCTATGATAGGGGCGATCAATTGTGGATATCGCTCTTCTAAATCATGAACTTTAGCGGTGGCTCCCCATTGTTGATAAGCATAGTGTGCGTCTCTCAGGTAAATCAAGGCAAAGTCTTCTTTCTGCTGTGTGAACCAAAATCTAGCCGCTAATTCATGGGCAAGTGCTTCATTACACCGATAACCCTGCTCCCTAGCCGAGGCAATCGCCTTATCGTAACACTGCATAGCAAACATTGGATTGTTTTCGATTCTCGCTTTCTCAGCTTGTAAAATCAGATAAGCGTGTTCAAAATTCGCTTCACATTGCTCAAACAAGCTTTGATTTTCAGCGAGGCTTTCATTCAGAATATCCAAATAGGTTTCTTTATCCGCTTCGTTAGCATCGGCATACAAGGCAGCACAAGTGATACCAGTGTGCAAGTAGTAATCACTCCGAAAACTTAAATCTATGGCAGCGATAGCCGCAATCCAAATAGCACGTTCATCTACTAATGATAAAGCCTGTTCATAGCATTCAAAAAGACTCAATGACAATAACTTTTGCCTTTTATACACCGCACAAAAAAGCGGTGCC
>JAYQWI020000099.1:0-3963 GCA_035871815.2 Candidatus Parabeggiatoa communis | reverse complement strand
TAGGCATCCATGATGACTTTTTTGAGTTAGGCGGCGATTCCCTGATAGCGGTTCAACTGATTGCCAAGTTACGCGAAAAGCTACAAATGGCGTTTTCCGCACATAGCCTTTTGAACGCGCCGACTATCGCAACCTTAGCGGAATTAATCGAACAGACGACTCCAATGCCGGAACGATCTAACACAACGGCACAACAAACGCTTCCCTCCTCTTTGGTTGAAATTAAAACGGGCAACCGCCTGAAATCCCCTTTGTTCTTAGTGCATCCTGTTGGTGGACACGTCTACTTCTATCGTGATTTAGCACATCATTTAGGCTCAGAAAGGCCCGTTTATGGGATACAGGCACAAGGCGGGGATGGAGAAATGGAACCGCTGACCCAAGTTGAGGAGATGGCAACTCACTACATTGAAGCCATGCGTGTCCGCCAACCGGAAGGGCCTTATTTTATAGGCGGGTCTTCTTTTGGCGGCACAGTGGCTTTTGAGATGGCCCAACAACTCCACGCGCTAGGTCAAAAAGTGGCGTTGCTGACCATGATGGATACGCCGGGGCCTCATCAAATGCCTGCCAAACTTGAAACAGATGAAGAAATACTGGCTTATACGCTGAATGTGGGTGCGAATGCTTCTGTCTCCTTAGAGGAATTACGGAAACTTGAACCTGATGAACAACTGCGCTATTCTTTGGAAAAACAGAAGGAAATGAAGATTCCACTGCAGCCTGATTTAGATAGCACACAGGTTCGCCATTTGCTCCAGATTTTCAAGGCCAATGCCCAAGCCATGTCAAAGTACCAACCGCAAGCTTATCGGGATCAAATTATTTTTTTCCGTGCTAAAGAGAAGGATGCCTATAATGCTAAAACGCCAGAACGCGCTTGGATCGATTTGGCTCAAAAAGGAGTTAAAGTATTTGACGTGCCGGGCAACCACTTTACCATGCACTCTCCACCCCATGTCCAAGTGATGGCCGAACAGTTGAGACCCTACCTTGCTTAGTTAGTGCGGATTATTGCTCCCTGAAATCCTTTGGTGAGTGCCTAAGTACAGGACAAAAAATTGATAACAATTGATAAGATGAGGGACTTGCAAAACTCCGACGTGCAACCACAAATCAAGGACTTACAGGATATCAATTTCTTGTAAGTTATTGTTTTATCGTTTCTGCTTAATAGTTTTGCAAGAGGCTCAAGATGTCAATCATTGTTTTTATTAGACGGCGATTACAATTTTTTGTCCTGTACAGAGGGCTCAAGCAAAGTCAGTAATGATAAATATACTGTCCACCGTTACAAAGTCGCGATTGCGCCTTTTGAAAAAATCGAAGAGGTTAGTCACCTTTAGGTGACTTGAGCTTTCAGACAACTGCTTTAGCTGTTGGCTGTTAAATTAAAAGTAATCGCGACCTTATGACGATGCTAAGTATAACTCCCAAAGGATGGTGCAGGTTTGCAACCGGAGGCCATACGTTTCTCGAAGGTTTGGGGTTGTCATCAATGATTAGGATGACATAATATTGAACAGTGTTTTTATCGCGTTCTGTGCGACCCTATTGACTTGTGTTTGTCGATTTGTCGGGTGGATTACGCTGTCCCTAATTCACCCGACATAACTCGTGCAGGACAGCGAAAATCCTCATAAGTACTGAAGCACAAATAAACAGGTATTTTACCGCAAAGGGCTAGGGCAAAGGATTGCCCCTGGTTGCTTCTATTAAAATACCTGAAAATTTATGCTTCAGTACTTACTACTTGTGAAAATGGTGAATGGTGAATGGTGATGACGTTTCACAATTCACACCGAACTGATATAAAGTTGAGATTAGACCCACTTACTCACCACGATACGCTTTAAGCAAAGCGGCACTGTCACCAAAAACATAACACCTTGAAATTTTACCCTCACGGAAAACAAATGTGCTAGCATAGTCGGCTTCATATAGCTTGCCGTGAGGCCTGATATGTGCCCGTTCATGACCAATAATGACAACCTTATTCCCTTGGACAACCGTTTCACAGTGTTCGTCTGATTCAATATCAAACAGTTTGTTGTGGTTTTCAAAAAACTGTTGAACGCCTTTCAAACCGTAAAATATTCCTCCCATCGGAAATTCTTCTTGTATGGATACTCGCCATTCCACATCATCTGTAAAATAGCTCAAAGCTTCTTGTATCTTGTCTTGCCTAAAAGCAGTCAACATTTCAATCACATTTTTTAGGTGTTCTTGCTCGTGTTGACCGATTGGGAGGTTTTCAGTTGTTCCTTCACTCATATTAGCGTTCTCCAAATGTCATAAAAAAATAAAACTAATTATAACGGATGAAAGGGGAGGGCGAACACGCAAGGGCAGCCCCTACAACACCCGGCATAGGGGCGTAAACGCAAGGGAAGCCACATCTGCATAGGGGCGATAACTTCGGTTCGCCCCTACGCGAAATATTGTAGAGGCTGCCCTTGCGTGTTCGCTCTCCCTAAAATCCGTTATAACTCAAATTTGAAAGCAAAGTTAATTGTTATCAATTTCCATATCACGTCCAATTTGGGCTATCATTTCAGGGTTTGAGGAACGTAGGTAATAAATAATACCTATTCCCAAAACTATCCAGAATAGTACAACGTAGGGAGCGGCATTCAGTATACCGCCTTGGGGTTGAAGCGAACCATATAAAGCGGCACTTGGCACAATAATAGCGATAAATGGAATCATGACATGCTTAACAAGGGAGTAATCCTCGCCCATCACCCGTTTAAAGTAGAAGAGTCCGGCCACGGCCACACAAATATAAATCATTTCAATGGCAATACTCGCTATGCCAGCCATGAAACTAAAGCCAACTTCCCAGCTACCTCCTACCCCGCTCAAAATACCGGCGAAAATAAGCGCTATAATCAGAACTGCCCCATTCGCGATATGCGGTGTTTGATATTTTTTCTGGGTTCTGCCCAAAATGCGGGGTAAGGCACCGTCACGTCCCATGGCGTAAAGGACTCGGGCGACCGTATTCAGTACGGCCATGGATATAGCGATAGCATCAATAATCGCCATCGTGAACATGACCGGAACTGCCCAATGACCGAGGTAACGATCAGCCATCGTAAACAATACTGTTGGATCCTGCCCCCAAGCCGTCGAACCCGCTTTACCAAAACCAATGGCAAAAGCATAAGTCACGAAAACGTAAAAAATCATGGCCAAAACGACCGCGCCGATAATCGCTATGGGAATGGCCTGTTTATGTTTGGCTTCTTCCGCCAGAACCGCCGCCGATTCATACCCTATGTACATCCCCATACCGAAGATGAGCCCAATGGCAAGGTTTCCAAAGCCATTGGCGGAACTCGGCAAAAAGGGTTCAATACTATTACCTTCTGCGCCACCGCTCCATACAATCACTGCGGCAAAGATGAGAACGGCTAAAGTTGAAATAGCCACCAGCGCCAGTTGAAGGCGTGTGGACCAACGAATGTCAAAATAGCTGACCACAAATAGAAGAACAACCTCTGGAATCACAAAAGGTAGCCATTGAATAGGGAGTTCAAAGAAATCGCCTAAAAAACTAGAAATAAAACCGGCAATGCCAATGACTATTGCCACCATAGAGGCGAGAAGAGCAAATATATAAATCCAACCGCCCATGAAACCGAAAACAGGACCAAATGCCTTGCCTAGGTAGGTATAGAGGCTCCCTGCTGCCCGGTGACGCATGGCAAACAGCGCCACAACATAACCTACCGCGATACTGCCTATTCCGCCGATAAAGACGGCCAGCGGTGTAGCGAAACCCGCACCCGCTGCCACATAAGTTGTTACGAAAGCTATTACAAAAACTGGGCCAATATAGCCTACCGATTGCGCTGCCGCATCCAGCGATGTGATGATACCTGATCTCAATTTATAGACGGGTTCTGACATAATTATTGACCTCTCACAGTTAAATGAAAATTTTGGATTCCTTATAAA
>JAYQWI020000098.1:0-2728 GCA_035871815.2 Candidatus Parabeggiatoa communis | reverse complement strand
GTGGCTATTCAAAACTGGGTAGCTCAAATGGCTCAACTGCATCAACGCGATGTTGAATTAGTGTTAGTGTCATCAGGTGCGGTGGCCGAAGGCATGAGCCGTTTGAACTGGACACAACGCCCTACTGCGCTCTATCAATTGCAAGCCGCGGCGGCCGTCGGACAAATGGGCATGGTACAAACTTATGAATCCTTTTTTCAACAACATGCCATGCACACCGCCCAAATTTTGCTAACCCATGATGATTTAGTGAATCGACAACGCTATCTCAATGCCCGTAGCACCTTACGCAGCCTGATGAACTTAAAGGTTGTGCCCATTGTCAATGAAAACGATACCGTCACAACAGACGAAATTCGCTTTGGGGATAATGATACTTTGGCCGGTTTGGTGGCTAATTTAATAGAAGCTGATTTGCTCGTCATTTTGACGGATCAACAAGGTTTATATGAACGCGATCCCCGTCTCGATCCAACAGCCCGTTTAATTGAAGAAGGTTATGCGGATGATTCACGCTTAGAAGCCATGGCCGGTGATACTGGCGGCCAGCTTGGGCGAGGGGGTATGTTGACTAAACTTCGCGCTGCCATTTTAGCCGCTCGCTCTGGCACCACAACCTTGATTACTTCTGGCCGAATGACAGACGTATTATTACAGATTGCGGCAGGTGAAAACCTCGGCACTTTATTGCAACCCGCTCAAGCCCCTTTTGCGGCACGTAAACAATGGTTAGCTTCACACCTCAAAATGCGCGGTTACTTGTATTTAGATCAAGGGGCTGTCAAAGCATTACGTGATAGAGGTAAAAGTCTTTTACCCATTGGTGTAACCCATAGCGAAGGTGATTTTGCACGAGGCGATATGGTTGTTTGTCTCTGCCCTGATGGACAAGAAGTCGCGCGGGGTTTGGTGAATTATAATGCCGAAGACGCGAACAAAATATTAGGCTATACCAGCGAAAAAATTCAAGAAATACTGGGTTATGTTGACGAACCTGAATTAATTCATCGGGATAATTTAGTGCTGGTATAAGTACTGAAGCACAAATAAACAGGTATTTTACCGCAAAGGGCAACCACAAGGGATTGCGGCTTGTAGGGGCAATCCCTTGTGGTTGCCCCTTGGTTGCTTCTATTAATTAAAATACCTGAAAATTTATGGTTCAGTACTTAGCAAAAAAGTCATAATAATCCTGCAACTTCTTTTTCGAGTCTTCAAGCCAAGTCATCGCTTCTTCTTGCTTATACACATCATCTGGTTTCCAATAGCGCGTTTGTAAGCGATAAGGGCGCAAGCCATTTTCCGGATCCTGTGCCTCACAAAATAGATCAGTAATAGAAGGCTTATGAATCCATGAATCACCTAAATTGTTCTCTAGGGCAAGATACCAAAGCGCAAATTGCTTGATGCGTTCCTCATCAAAATAGCCAATGGGATTCACACGTTCGATGAATTTTTGAAGGGGTTTACTTTTTAAATACCGATAATAATCAACCACATAAAGGCTTTCAGACAAAAACAGCGGTGTACCGTGTAATACTAATTCTTTTCTTCTGAGCGTATTGCCGGTTTGAACAATCTCAAGTCCAACACTGCCCGGTTCCGCCTCCAAAACCGCATCTTCTACATTTTCTTCTGCTGATACCACCTTCAGATTCGGATAAGCCGTCTTAACCATACCAGCATATCGCCCTTTCACAAAAACTCGTCGGCCATGTTCCGATAAATGCGCTAAAAAATCACGCGGATATTTTAAGGCTTCCTCAGCAGCATTGGATTTAACCGCTTTCGGTTTAGAAATCAAGAAAAAACCGACCATATCTTGGACTTCTTGCTTTAATACAGAATTATAGCGCGTTAATTGAGCAGAACCGGCGATGCGTATTGGTGTCGGTTTGTTTGGATCGATCTGATAATTATACATTCCCCACTTGGTGACTTTTGTGGGATCCTGCAAATAATACTGCGTGGTTGTCAACAATTCATCCAACCCGACTATCGCACAATCCACTTCATTGAGGCCAATAAGAGAAGAACCATTATGCGGTTCCTCGCCTTCTATTCGCGTACAAACATCACCTATCATCCAATCGTATCCTAAAAAACCGACACGATAAGGCCTATTTTTGCGTTTACGATCAACAAACAAACCAAAGCAAGGCACTTGCTCCATAGCATATTGGAGAAACTGAGCCGCTTCCATGAAATCAGCCTGACTGGCGGATTTACTTTTTTTAGAAACCGCTATAATTTGATCTATTTGGTTTGCACTCACACCAAAGGTTTTCAACTTATTGAGAAAATTTTCAAATGTCCTACCTGTCCTCGGAATAGCACAAATGACTTCAAAATTTTGAGATTCCATAATCTGTTTTTTGCTTAAAATGGGGAATGGGGAATGTTCGTAGAGTGGGATCGCGGGCCGCCTACAAGATATAATATAACGACAAGGATTGTTTATAAGAAAGGATTAAGTACTTTCGCCAAAAATTTTCAGGTATTTTAATAGAAGCAATGTTTATTTGTAATTAGAGACGCACGGCCGTAGAGACGCGATGCCTCGCGTCTCTTTGCGGTAAAATACCTGTTTATTTGTGGTTCAGTACTTATCCTTTATTATAAACAATCCTTGTCGTTATAGAACGAAATGGAAAAAACGGGCCATCATCAAGCTAGGGCCAGGGAAATTTTACACCCTCTTCTGAACTTCCTGAACCAGATCAGTGAT
>JAYQWI020000097.1:0-10664 GCA_035871815.2 Candidatus Parabeggiatoa communis | reverse complement strand
GAATCAATCCCATTCAATGACCCCAGTGCCTGTTTTGTGAGTATAATTCATCACAGTCAATCATAAAATTCCCCACAGTTTAAAATCATAAAGCAGAATGTCTAAATCGTTATTGCTAAATCCCGTTTTGAAATCATGCTTATGTGTTAAACGAGCGACTGTGGGCCGTAAAAAATAGCCCAATTCAAATCTCATTTTAAAATAACCAGAACAGGTATAGGGTAATTGAACTGTTCAGCAATTGATGAGTTGAACACTTTCACAAATGATTAAGATTTTGAAATTAATAATTGTTTAAAAAATCCGTTTATTTCCTTAATTTGCTGTACTAAATCCGTTTATTTCGTTAATCTGCTGTACTATCAGTATCTCATCGTGTAAAATGCACCCCCCTCATAGTCATCTCAGCACAAAGGTGCTTTGTTAAAAAGCCACAAAACACTTTGTTAAAAGTAGATTTTGACTAAACTTGCCGTTTTCGCACAAAACGCCTAGAACTGATAATTGAACAGTGATCATTGAACAATGATCATTGAAATCCTTGCTTTATCTAATCTTGAATTGGATTAATAAAGCTGTTTAATCCGTAAGGAGTTTTATGAAACACTATGAAATAGTCGTTATTGTTCACCCTGATCAGAGTGAACAAGTCCCTGCCATGATTGAGCGTTATCAAGCCATGGTAGAAGACAAAGGGGGGCAAATTCACCGCCTTGAAGATTGGGGACGCCGTCAGTTGGCTTATCCTATTAATAAGATACATAAGGCGCATTATGTCTTAATGAATGTTGAGTGTCCCACCGAAACGCTTGAAGAATTTAAAACGTCATTTCGTTTTAATGATGCCGTCATTCGCCATCTGATTATGGGCGTGAAAAAAGCAATCACTGAACCTTCTCCGCTGATTAAAGGCAAAGATGATAAAGAAGGACAAGAGAAACAAGATGGTGAATTGCACGATTCTGATGACAATGAAGGTGGCTTTGTTAATCGATTTGATGATCAAGACTAAATAGGCCGCTAACTGACTATTCTAGGTTCACGTTTTTGCGCGCAAAATACTTGAACCTCGAATCCACTTTCAATGAGGCATACAAAGCATGTCACGTTTTTTCCGTCGCAAGAAATATTGTCGATTTACCGCAGAAGGCATTAAAGAAATCGATTACAAAGATTTGAATACCCTTAGAGGTTACGTCTCTGAAACGGGTAAAATTGTGCCAAGTAGGATTACGGGTACAAAGGCTAGGTATCAACGGCAATTATCGAAAGCGATTAAACGCGCTCGTTTTTTGGCGTTATTACCTTATTCTGACGCACATGATTAAAAAATTTCCTGAATAGGTTTTTTACAATGGAAGTCATTCTTCTTGAAAAAATTCAACACTTAGGCAATCTAGGTGATACGGTGGCTGTGGCTGGGGGTTATGGCCGTAATTATTTGATTCCTCATGGTAAAGCGATATCAGCTACCCATAATAACCTAGCCGAATTTGAAACACGTCGTGTTGAACTTGAAAAAACGCAACAAGATGCACTGACTTCGGCCCTAGAACGTGCTAAGCAATTACAAGAAATCATTGTTGAGATTGCCGGCAAAGTCGGTGCTGAAGGTAAACTCTTTGGTTCTGTTACAGCAGCCGATATTGCTCAAGCTATCAATGATGGCGGGATAAAGATTTCTAAACATGAAATCCGTTTGCCAGATGGGCCGATACGACAAGTTGGTGAGTATGATGTCGAAGTTCACTTACATTCCGATGTTGATGCTTTCGTAACCGTTCAAGTGGTTGCTGAAAATTGAGACGAGATGTGGGATTGTTTTTTTCCCAGATGTTTAGAAAAATAATTTCACTGGGCAAACACACAGGTTTGCCCCTTACAATGAAATGATTAACCTAAAAATTTATAGGTTTTCACATTCAACCCCTTCGGGGGTTGGCGCAGTTTATTTGTTTTTCCCTCCCAGGTTTCACCTCAATGCCATTAATGTTAAGGGCAGACACGCAGATCAGCGCCTACAAAACACCGCGTATTTAGGGATTGTAGGGGCTTGACTAGAGTGTGTTCGCCCAAGCTTAAGGAAGATGGCATTATAGCTCTCACCTGGGACTATTCACATTTTCAGGTTAAAAGTTTTGCTTCGCTAAACATTTACCTGAAAACCCCTTCTGGGTTGGCGCAGTTTGATAACTGCTAATTGATAACTGATAACTGAATCATTGTGCTGAAGCCTCAAATGCAGGCACTTACTGTTCCAAATGTCCCCTTCGATCACGCTGTTGAATCCCTCAAAACCCCGCCTTTTTCAAGAGAAGCTGAACAATCCGTTTTAGGTGGTTTGATGCTTAATAATGAGGCATGGGTTTCTATTGCTGAACTTTTGACTGAAACCGATTTTTATCAACGCCAACATCAAATTCTGTTTCGTGCGATTAAATCATTGTCTGAAGAACGTCATCCTTGTGATCCTGTTACCCTGTCCGAGTGGTTACTTCAATACGAATTATTGGATGCTGTTGGTGGCGGTGCTTATTTAGCGTACCTCGCGGGTAACACCCCCAGTGCTGCGAATATTATTGCTTATGCTTTGATTGTACGAGAACGTTCCATTTTGCGTCAATTAGTACGTGTCGGTAACGAAATGATCGACAGTGCTTATAATACGCAGGGGCGCACTAGCAGTCAATTACTTGATTATGCTGAAAAAAGAGTTTTTGAAATTGCAGAGCTCGGTGCCCGTACTCAAGGTGGTTTTCTCAAAATTGATAAGATTTTGAAGGAAACGGTGAGTCGCCTAGATAAGCTATCGCAGATGGAAGGTAAAATTACCGGCATACCTACCGGATTTACTGATTTTGATAAAGAAACATCGGGTTTACAAGCTTCTGATTTGATTATTGTCGCGGGCCGCCCCTCTATGGGTAAATGTCTTGCGAGTGATTGTCAAATTGCACTGGCCGATGGTTCTTTGGCGACTATAGAAGACATTTACCATAGCAAAAAAGGGCAAATACTGACATTAGGAGAAGATCATCGTTTTTATTTAACGCAACCGACTGATTTTATTAAAGATGGTATAAAACCCGTTTTTCGCGTCACGACTCAGTTGGGTAGAACGATAGAAACCACTTTGACTCATCCTTTTTTAACCCTTCAAGGCTGGCATCCGCTTTCAGCACTTTCGGTTGGGGATAAAATCGCTGTACCTAGAAAACTGGGTTTATTTGGCAATGAAACATTAAGAAGCTGTGAAATCAAATTACTGGCCTATTTAATAGGCAATGCAGATTTAATAACCCATTTTGAACAGCCTATTATTACCCCTCATCATCCTAAAATACAACAAGATTTGAATGAAGCGGTTGAGCAATTCAAACAGCCTTTCACACACGGGTTAGAAGAATTAGGCCATTCAACAGCGCAGCTTATTCAAAATCAACAAATTCCCGCTATTATTTTCAAATTACCACGGGCACAACTTGCCCTGTTTTTAAATCGTTTGTTTGCCATCCAAGGTTGGGCTTATCAACATCACCAGAATCAAGTTCAAGTAGGCATGAGTTGTGTCAGTGAAAAACAAATCAGACAGATTCAACATCTCCTATTACGCTTTGGCATTATTGTTAGCATAACAAAACGTCAACTTCAAAATTCGCCTTGGCAACTTGAACTCGTGGAGGAAAATTCGATTCAAATTTTCAGTGAGCAAATTGGTATTTTGGGCCTTGAAACGATTTTGTTTGAAATACAAAAAACGATTTCTAAAACACCTTCTCAAGCTGAAACCGGTGAAATATATTGGGATGAAGTGAAAACGATTGAAACAATCGGTTTAAAACCCGTTTATGACTTAACCATTTCTGATACGCATAATTTTGTTGCCAATGATATCTGCGTACATAACACCGCATTTGCCATGAATATTGCTCAACATGTGGCGATTACAGTCAAAATGCCCGTCGCCGTGTTTAGCATGGAAATGTCGGACGAACAATTAGCTATGCGCTTAATTTCATCTGTTGCACAGGTTAATTTACAAAGTGTGCGTACTGGCAACCTAACAGATGATGACTGGGCTAAAATGCTTGAAGCGGTGGCTCAATTAGAATCAGCGCCCCTATTTATAGATCAAACCCCAGCTTTAAATCCTACCGAATTACGGGCCAGAGTACGTCGTTTAGCGCGTGAACAAGGTCAACTCGCCCTCGTTGTCATTGATTATTTACAACTGATGCAAGTGCCGGAAAATAAAGAAAGTCGCGCCAATGAAGTGTCTGAAATTTCGCGATCCCTCAAATCCTTAGCAAAAGAATTGAATGTCCCCGTGATCGCCTTATCACAACTGAATCGGAGCTTAGAACAACGCAGTGATAAGCGACCTAAAATGTCAGATTTAAGGGAATCAGGCTCGATTGAACAAGATGCGGATTTGATTGTTTTTATTTACAGAGACGAAGTTTATGACGAAAACAGTCCCGAGAAAGGGATAGCCGAAATCATCATTGCGAAACAACGTAATGGCCCGATTGGTACAACCCGTCTCACCTTCAAAGGCAATATTACCCAATTTCAAAACTACATTTCCGACGATTTTTATTATGGAGATTGAGCCACCATGACCCGTCCGACTCGTGCCTTCATTGATACAGCCGCTTTGCGTAATAACGTGCAACGGGTAAAAACGAGCGCCCCCTACCAGCACATCATGGCCGTCATTAAAGATAATGCTTATGGTCATGGTGCCATCAAAGTTGCCAACGTACTTGAAACCGAGATTGACGCTTTCGCGGTATCTTGTCTTGAAGAAGCTCTTCAATTGCGAGAGGCCGGTATCATCAAGCCGATTGTCTTGCTTCAAGGCTTTTTTCATCCTGACGAATTGCCCGTGATTGCGAAGCAAGCCTTACAAATCGTCATTCACACCGCAACGCAACTTGAACATCTGCTAAAAGCCGATCTAGAACAACCCGTGACCGTTTGGTTAAAAGTGGACACCGGAATGCACCGTTTAGGATTTGCACCCAATGACATTGATGCCGTTTATAAACGCCTCAAACACTGTTCCCAAGTTGCCCAACCAATTCGTTTGATGAGCCACCTAGCTTGTGCCGATGATCGAAAGAACCCCGCGACTCAAGAACAAACTCAAGTTTTTCTAGCACTGGCTAGACACTTGAATACCGAAGCGTCTTTATCCAATTCAGCCGGCATCTTAGGCTGGCCTCACACCCATGCTGATTGGGTACGACCAGGGATTATGTTATACGGCGTTTCACCGTTTAAAGACAGTGTAGCCAAACAAGAAGGTTTGCATCCCGTCATGCAGCTGCAATCAGTCTTAATCAGCGTTAAACGAATTCGTCAAGGTGAAGCCATTGGTTATGGCGCGACTTTTCGTTGTCCCCAAAGCATGCCAATTGGCGTGATAGCGATAGGTTATGGCGACGGCTACCCACGCCACGCCCCTTCCGGAACACCCGTCTTAGTCAATGGCAGACGAGTCCCGTTAATCGGACGGGTTTCTATGGATATGATAACCGTCGATTTGCGTAGCCAACCGAATGCGCGTGTAGGCGATCCCGTGCTATTATGGGGAAAAAATTTACCAGCCGAAGAGATTGCCAGTTTAGCCGGCACGATTGCTTACGAATTATTTTGTCATGTCAGCAGTCGCGTGACGACTGAATAAAATGTAGGGTGGGCTGTTGCCCACCTGATTAATTCTTGATAAATCTGTTTAACCCGTTTCAAAATCATAAGGACAATAATCAAATAGAGAGCATTAAAAATGGGATACTCACATTCCAAAAAAAGTCGCAAAGGAACGCAGGGCGCATTCTTATTACACGATCAAGCACAACGTCGTAATAAAACAATAGTTATTATCACTCAAGCCTTCCCCGTCTGCACAAAAACCGGATGCACGATGACACCTGTTTGACTATCGCTGTAATTAATCTCAAACCGTTGACGATTCTCGTCATCAACCGTTTCAATAAATAACACTAACCAGATTTCCAACTGTCCTAACTGTTTTCCATATTTTGCCGCCTGAATGAGAGCATTACGATATTGTCGAATATCAGCAAAACTCTTTAATTCTAATCCAAACAATTGCCCCGCATGACGTATCAACAAATCAATTTGACCATTCCCAGTGGGAAATTCGGGCTGAACTTGGGCCTCATAACTGCGGAAAAAACTGACCAGATAAAGGTAAAAATGAAAATGAAAAACCGCTTCATACACACGTAAATCTTCCCGGCGCGGGGCATTTTTTAACACCTGTTCCCGATTGGCTTGCAAATACTGCTCATATCTTTGTAATAAACGAGGAATATTGAGACTCGCCTCGGTAACCGTATCCGACAAATCCTCAAAAGGGCCATATAACCCAACCATTTCGTCATACAGTTCTCTAGCAAAATAGCTGAACAATTGCTTTTGTATGTATGGGCAAGGAAATTTAACATAATTTTCACCCAAGTAGAGACGCGAGGCATCGCCTCTCTGCACATCGCGTCTCTGCTCAACTTCAACAACACCATTCATATAGAGAAAATTGATGATAGGATCATGGTAGGTAAATTTGATTTTCGTTTCTGTTTGGAACAATTCCAAAACAAACGGTTTGTAAACTTCTTGTTTAGCCTTGCTGATGATGTTCAAGATGTTGTTATTAGGCAACAAGTCAAGCGCATCCGCATAAACGCTTTTAAAATGCGCCATCGTAATGGGTTGAACGATGGCTTGATTATAGGTTTCCGTCAACAATTCCCCGAACCAGCAAGTTAAACCAGGTTGCCCTTGAAATTCATACCAGATACGTTCCACAACCTCTGGCTCACACACTTGCCCACTTTCTTGTTGATACTCGTTGAAGAGGTGAACCACCTCATCATGCGTCAAATTAGGAATATGAACACTCCGCTGAACATTGAAAGGCGAACCCTTGACATTTTCCACACCCAAGGCGGCACGTACCCCGATTAAAGCCAGGCTATGCAACAGATAATTTTTTTCAGCAGTGGGTTTGTCATTTTGGAGCCGACGACTGTGGTAAATATTGCGAAAAACACTGACTAGCTTAGCGATAATCGTTTCTGATAGGGCATCAAACTCATCAAAAATCAAAATCAAAGGTTTACTGAGGCTACCTCGTTTAAAAAGCAAATGAAAATTCTCTAACGTATTGATGCTTAACTTCTCTAGATTCAACTGTTCTATCAATTCTTGGGCGATTACTTGAGCCACACGATTGACATCATTCATATCACAAAGATGTTGTAAAGGGATGATAACCACATCAAATTCTGTTTTTTGCCGAAGCTTAAAGAAAACTTCTTGCATGATCCAAGTTTTACCCGTTTGACGCGGGGCCCAGACGGTGATGTAATGTCCCCCTTTGTTGGGATTCTCGCCCAATAATTGTTGATAAGCCCCGTCTACCCATTCTTGACGGGGAACGTAATAATGTAGCTCTGGATCAACTGGGCCATAAGATGAAAATTTTCGCATGTTTAAAACACCTATAACGACAAGAATTGTAGATTAAAAAAGATTAAAATCAGTAACAACAAGGATTGTATATAAGAAAGGATTAAAAACCCTGCTTATCAACGAAAATCTAATCCTTTATTATATACAATCCCTGTCGTTATTCTCTTAGCGGTGTCTTTGCGTGAGGATTATTAACTCTCTTTTAAGACAATTGTCTCCATCAAAGGCTTGTTTTCCTTCTTGATTGGAAGCGGAATACCCACCAAACAAAAATAAACTTCATCACAATACTGTCCCAACAATTGCCCTGCTCTTCCTGACAAATCTACAAATTGCCGCGCTAATGGATTATCCGGCATAATACCCTGCCCTACTTCATTATGGACGAATACCATATCTTGAGGCCATTTCAAAATATCTTCCAAAATAGTCAAAATGTCGGCAGGTTGTTTTTGATGAAAAAGCATATTATTCAACCACATACTGATACATTCAACCAACACGGGCCGATCACACTGTTTAAGCACTTCTAATAAATCCAACGATTCTTCAATCGTCTCAAACGCCTCGCCTCGACGTTGTCGATGTTCAGCAATGCGCTTAAGCATTTCCTCATCCAAACATTCAGTCGTTGCTAAATAGATTGGTTTTGATTCCCCTGCCATTTTTCGCACATAATCCTCTGCCAACCGAGATTTACCACTTTTAACGCCACCCACAAAGGCTACTTTCATATCAGTTATCAGTTATCAGTTATCAATTATCATCAATCTGTTTGCCCGACTTTGGAAAGGTTGGTGGAAGTTTGGGATTTTGGATTTTATATCTGATCTGCGAAGGTGTAGATGGCTGTGATGATATTATCCTCTATGTCATCTGCGGGAGAATAACCACATCGGTTATTGTTTAAAAAGAAGGCGAAGGCGAAAATATTGCCTTTTGAGCTGGCGACATAACCGGCTAAGGTACTTACACCCTTTAAAGTACCTGTTTTCCCACGCACTTTTCCACGCGCTGGGGAATGTCTTAAACGCTTTGGATTGACTTTTTTGCCGATGACACGCAATGACGCGAGGAAATCGGGGCCAATGTCAAAACGTCTATACATTTTAACGAGTAAATCGCTTATGGTAGACGTTGTCATCTGGTTTTTTCGGGATAAACCTGAACCATCTACAATGACGACACCGTCAGTATTAATATGGTGTCTGCGTAAAAATTCTGATACCAATCTTATCCCCTCAGTATGGGTTCCGGGGCTGCCATAACGCTCTGCGGCAATGGTTTTAACAATTTGTTCCGCCGTTAAATTATTGGAGTAGGCATTTAAGTCCTTCAAAATCAAAGATAAATTATCTGACCAGTGTTCATACAATTTATTAGCGTTGATTGGGGTGGAAACGATTAGCGTTTCACCGTTGATTTTAACCCCGCTTTTAAGTAACAGTGCCCGGAAAGTTTCTGCCGCATAGTACGTTGGGTTGTCGATATTGATATAAATCGTGATTTCTGGAATTAATGAAGACCAATTGTTTAAAAGCTTTTTTCTTAAAAGCAGTAGTCCTTTCAATTCTATTTCTACCTGCCCGCTTTCTGTTTCAGTTCTATGCGCCCATAACGTGCTTCTTCTACCTCGTTTTATTTTTTGAACTGTTTTAGCATTATTACGCAAATGGATATGAGGCACGCTTGGATCTAACCACGCTTTCACGGGATCACCCGCAGCGTTGCCAGGCTGAACATGTACTGCAATAGTATTGAAATTCAACGAGAATGCGCTCAGTTTAGCATCATAAGGCCGTTGGGTATGTTTAGCTTGCAATGCAGCCGGGGCACGTTCATAGTCATCGAAAAAGTGCGTATCAATCACTAAATTGCCCGTCACTTCGTTAATGCCACTGTTCTTAATTCGGTTAGCGATAGTCCAAAGGTGTTCAGTAGACAGTCTCGGATCACCGCCACCTTGTATGATTAAATTGCCCTGGATCGTCCCGTTTTTCCGGATACCGCTATACCCAAATAGCGTTTTAAAGCGATAATCCGGGCCCAAATTCTCCGCATCAAGAGCGGCCGCCGTTGTCACGAGTTTCATCACAGAAGCGGGCAATAAAGGCTTATCCGACTGATAAGCATAAACCACATCGCCACTGGGCACGGCCATTATGCTAACACCGGTTTGACTGTGATCTAAACAACTTGCCTTCAATGCCTTGTCAATGGCTATCGTCAAATCTGACTGCGTTTGTGAATAGGCCGAAGCGGTTAATAACATCAATAGGGCAATCGAAAAACTTTGAAAACCGATACCGTTATAGGCATTTAACATTGTGAATAATCCTTTTTTAAATAGAGTGAGTGATGTAGATTAAAATCAGACTAATACTAGTGTTTAATATGGCGTGAACAATGATTAAAGAACAAGAACAGCTAGAACCGCTAGGGAGTTATGGTGATGGAATCAGGCGAATTTTGCAAATTTTTCTATCTCGTACAGCAAAAGGCCTATTTTTACTCATAGATGAATTTGAAAATGGCCTACATTACACAGTGCAAGCTAAAATAACAAACCCTACCAGCCGGCATTAATCCCAGAGCGACGAAGGCGCGTGGCAGCGAGAGTGTGTATTATGTTTGCGCTACTGATATTGGCTTTGCCGGATGGCGAGTGGGCTATAATATAGACTATTCCCCGAGACGCTGTTACACTGGCTTTCATTCGTCAAAGCATTACTTTGATAATTACTATTGTCTGTGTAGCGACAAAGCGATGGAACCCCTTGAAAGATAACCCAATTAAAATGGGAAGGGGGAGAAGAAAAAATATTTCAAAAAAAATTTGAAAACATTTTTTTGTCTAAGAAATTTATTATAATTTATTATCAGTAGTTTAAAAACCCATTAAATATAGAAGGTTTTATGTCATCAAAGGGTGGGCAAGCGGGCGAGACTTAAGGGGAAACAACTGATTTTTGACGGACAGCGATCCCACCCTACAAAGATCATCAAAAAAATTTTCGAACTACTGATTATGAATAATGTTCTTGAACTTGTATTTGATGAAGTCTCTAACATTTTTTAGCTTAGAAATGATTGATATATTTTATCCTGTTTTTTGGTTATGTGCTGAAGCCTTTGCTGCAAAGACTGCGCGGCTTAGTTTG
>JAYQWI020000096.1:0-8971 GCA_035871815.2 Candidatus Parabeggiatoa communis | reverse complement strand
GATTGGGTGATTGTGGGATCTGATCGGATTACGGCGAATGGTGATGTGGCTAACAAAATAGGGACTTATAGTTTGGCCGTTTTAGCGCGTCAACATGGTATTAAATTTATGGTTGCCGCGCCTACCTCAACTATAGATATTAACCTCGGCTCTGGCGATGAAATCGTTATTGAGGAACGCGCAGCCGAAGAAATTCTCACACTGGGCGGCCAAGCGATTGCAGCAAGTGGGGCAAAAGCATGGAATCCCTCATTTGATGTCACCCCCGCAGCATTAGTTGATGTGATTGTCACAGAAAAAGGGATTGTCGAACAACCCACGACAGAACGTTTAGCGGTGCTGGTGAAAAATGATCACTGATCCGTTAAGTACTTTCGCCAAAAATTTTCAGGTATTTTAATAGAAGCAATGTTTATTTGTAATTAGAGACGCGAAGCATCGCGTCTCTACAATTCGCGTTTTCGTAGAGACGCGATGCCTCGCGTCTCTGTTTCGATGCAAACCCTCGTTGGATACGCGAAGCATCGCGTCTCTACAATGAAAACAATTTCTTATTATAAGTACTTTTGACAAACTGATAGGTGCTAAGACAGGGGCTTTTCTTATATTAGAAAGGGCCCAAAAATCCGTTATAATCAGGAAAATTTTTAACCTCGAAACGTGTTTTTGTTGCCCAGCATTTGGTAGCAGGATGAATTGTGTGTGTCAACAAACAAGACTTAGCTTGATGGGCCAATGATGGGATAATTAAATATTTCACCCGCCATGGCTTTCATTAAACCAAAAATGCCTAAAAATATTAGGGTAGAATGGCAAACAATGAAATAAGATATCACAAAAACCCAAGTGTAGGGTGCATCATATCCTGTTATAGCAAAGATAACCCAAGGCACTAATATCAGTAATAAACCGGCCCAAATACTCGCAGAAAAAGTTTGTCTTAAATGACAACCTGCTAAGGCTGGGGCATCGTTTTCGTATTTAAAAAAAAACCAGATCAAGATTAAAAAAGCGATACCTGGAATAACTAAGAGATTAAGAAGATAGAGACATTCTGCAAACAGTGCTAAAGAATAGCCTGGCGTGTCGGATGCTTTTTTTATATTTTCATTCATCATTTTTATCTCTCCAAAAGTGCCCAATACGATTTCTATTAATGCTTCCACTGGAACAAAATAGTGCTTGTTTTTTTATAGAGGTTTATATTATTTGAGGGCGAACACGATCGGGCAGCCCCCCCTACGGGCAAAGAGTTGCCCCCGTTTTTCAGTACAAACTTTAGTTTGTCTTGCTTTACATTCAAACTAAAGTTTGAACGCCAATTCAATCTATTGAATTTAAACCAGTGAGCATCATTTTTTGACTATGGGGTTTCCGGCATTCATTAATGATTGAGGACGACTTTTTCGGGATCGTTCACAAAGAAACTGACAATGTAAACCATTAAGCCTATAAAAAAGATTATGCCAGTTATTTCACGTAGCCAGTAAAACAAGACGAGTTTCTCTTGAACCTGCATGAAGGGTAGCGGTGTTTCTGAAATACGTTGCAAATACACCTGTAATATACCAGCGGCTGTTATAAATAAAGCAATAAAAACCATGGACACTGTCATTAACCAAAATGACCACATTTCATACACTTGCGATAAGTTATTGTTAGCCACGCGCCCCCGCAGGATGGGCATGGCATAAGAGATGATGGTCAATACAATCATCACGTAAGCGCCATAAAAAGCTAAATGGGCATGAGCGGCAGTAAATTGCGTGCCGTGGGTGTAGTAATTGATAGGGGCAAGGGTATGTAAAAAGCCCCATACGCCGGCCCCTAAAAAACACATAACGGCGGTTCCTAATGCCCACAAGGTGGCCGCTTTGTTTGGATGTTCGCGGCGACGGCGGTTGATTATATTGAAAGCAAAAAGGGTCATGATGAAAAAAGGAAAGGGTTCTAGGGCTGAAAATATAGAACCCCACCATTGCCAATATTCAGGTGTACCAATCCAATAATAGTGATGTCCTGTACCAATAATACCGGTAATCAAGGCTACCGCCACAATGACATAGAGCCATTTTTCAATGACTTCACGATCAACCCCCGTTATTTTAATCAGGACAAAGGCAAGAATCGCAGCCATAATGAGTTCCCATACGCCTTCTACCCAGAGGTGAATGACCCACCACCAATAATATTTGTCTACTACCAAGTTTGTCGAATTATAAAAAGCAAACAGAAATAGCACAACTAAACCCACTAGCCCTGTCAATAATACCAGACTGACGACGGTTTTACGCCCTTGCAGTATAGTCATGCCAATATTGTATACAAATCCTAAAGTGACAGCGAGAATGCCAATCTTAATCAGGGTAGGTTGTTCCAAAAATTCTCGTCCCATCGTGGGGAAAAAATGATTGCCCGTGATTTTCGCTAAGTTGCTATAAGAGATCAAAAGGTAACCCAACAGCGTTAAAATGCTCGCGATTAGAAATACCCAAAACAAGACGATGGCTAACTTGGGAGCATGTAACTCTTTTTCAGCTTCTTCTGGCACAAGATAATAGGCCGCGCCCATAAAACCAAATAACAACCAAATAATGAGCAAATTGGTATGCGCCATACGGACAACGTTAAATGGGAAAACGGGGAAGAAAAAATCTCCTAGCACGTATTGTAGTCCTATCAGGAGACCAAATAATATTTGTGCAAAAAACAAAGTGATAGCCGCTATAAAATAGGGTTTAGCAACCATCTGTGATGAATACTGCATCTCTTTTTCTCCCTTTAACCTTCGATATTCGGTGGCCAATTTGCGGTATTGATTTCTGAAGTCCACTTCAAAAAAGCAACAATTGCGTCTAATTCTGCCTCACTGAAGTTAAATTGTGGCATTTGTCTGCGCCCCGGTACTCGGGTAGGCATCACTTTTATCCAAGCTTTGATAAAATCCGCGCCACCTTGATCGCCGCCCCGACGTTTATAGACATTGCCCAATTCAGGCGCGTAATAGGCCCCTTCTCCTAACAGGGTATGACAGCCAATACAATCGTTTTCTTCCCATATTCTCTTGCCTTGTACAACTTGGGGAGTCAGATTTTCACGGTAATCACGTTGTGGCAAAACACGAATCGTATCAAACGTCAGGACTAAGAATACCAAAATAAAAAACCCTGAACCGCCATAGTAAATATTTCGTGCAACCGATTTAGTCAATATCTCATTCATTATCACATCAGTTATCAGTTATCAGTTATCAGTTATCAGTTATCAGTTATCAGTTATCAGTTATCAATATTCAGGCTTTTGACTCTGATTGAGTCGCTATTCGCGCATGAACTGTCGCCCTTGATGACGGTTTTATTGATTAATATTAGAATTGTCATTTAAATGCTTAAAAAAAGGAAAGGTAACTCCAAAAAATTAAAATACCCACACCTTTAATCAATCTTCTTTCATTCTCTGCGGCTTTGCGGCTCTGCGTGAGCAGACCGTTTGTGACATAAGATTTGTATGCATAGAGTAGTGTGGTTGTTTTGGGTATTTTATTTTTTTGGAATTGCCAAAAATTAACAATTCACTATTCATAATTAAGTTGTGATGTCATAAAGGTTTTTTTATATAGAGATGATTTAACATCAGTAAAACTCTAAAATGACTCGGGAGTTCAGAAGTTCAGTCATTTTTAATGTCATTTTTTTGGGCAACTTGGGCAACTTAAACTGCCCGAAGTATGGCACGATTTATCGCAGCCCTCTTCAGATAATGGAAATTATTTTTCTGAACATCTTATAGAACACTGATTTGGGTTCTTGTCATGATGCTGCTGATTTTTTTATGATAGAACACTGATTCTGCTGATTGTCATGATTTTTTTTATCAGCGTTCTATCTCCTATAATTTTCATCACCTTTATGCAGCACTGCCTATAATTATTTATTTATTATATTCATAATTGATTTAAAATAAAACAATGAACATTATTTTGGTTTTACCACATATACAAGCTGTACTTAATATCACAGCCGCAGGCTTGATGACAGCTGCCTATTATTACATTCGTCAAGAAAACCGGGCAGCTCACAGGGCCTGTATGATCGCCGCTTTGGTGGTTTCCACCCTCTTTTTAGCAGCTTATCTCTACTACCACAGTCAAGTGGGCAATGTGCAATTTGCTGGACAAGGATGGATTCGTCCTGTCTATTTTTCCATTTTAGCAAGCCATATTGTGTTAGCGGTACTGATTGTGCCATTAGTTTTAACAACATTAGGTTTTGCGATTAAAGGAAAATTTGCGCGTCATCGTCGTCTTGGACGTTGGACATTGCCTATTTGGCTTTATGTTTCCGTGAGTGGAGTAGTGGTTTACTTGTTTGCTTTTCATTTTTATCCCCAATAATAAAAACGATGGGAACAGACACAATGATAGAAATGATCTATTTTACTTTAGCGGGTGTGATACTTTACTTCGTTTCTGATGCGATACTGAATCAGATCGAAATAATGCGAGGTAAACGCTTTAAGCAGCGAAACTTGATTTTTTTTGCCATTATTTTGACGTTAGCCATACTTGTGTTTACGCTACTTGAACAATTTTTTCAACGCTAAATCATTGTTGTGAATGGCGATTCGTAGGGGCGAACCTGCGTGTTCGCCCTTTTTAATATTGCATCACAACCCAAAATGCGAGGCCACATTTTTATTTAACAAACCCACCTATAGTTTGTTCGATAATTTGTTGGCCTTATCTATTCTTAAATATAAACAATATCAATGTCTTATGAACACTTCATTGAGCATTGAGCATTGATATAGAAACAAACCCAAAAAAAATGAGAATTTAAAGGAATGAATGATGCCTAAAAAAATCCATGCTCAGCATATTTATTTGACGAAACGTTATACACTCGCTGTCATTATTATTATGTTCTTTACCACCATGACTTTTGTGAGCATCTTTGCATTTTTGCATACTCAAAGTGATTACGCCGCTCTCATCAATATCAGTGGAAAACAGCGTATGCTGTCACAACGCATTGTTTTGTATGCCAATAGCTTAATCTATTATAGCAATGAGGAAAAGGGTAACCCTCTGTGCCAGCAATACAATGAACAGATTCAAATCTTAAAGGATTTAATCAACAAAATGCAGCAAGCACATCAAGCCTTGACTCATGGTGATCCGACACTCGGCATTCCTCGTTCACAACCTACCTTTAAAGTGCAACAAATCTATTACAATGAACCCTTTCACTTAGATCGAAATGTCAAAGGCTTCTTAGAACAGGCCTATCTTTTAACTGAAACAGCTTGTCACCATTTTATTAAAGCTAATCGCCATTTACGCTATCTCATGCACGAATCCCTTGAAGGTCAATTATTGAAGGGTTTAAATGCCGTGGTACTGACTTACCAACATGAAAGTGAACATAACGTCAATCAAATCATCCGCGTCAAAGCACTATTGTGGTTGTTTACTTTAATTGTCTTAGTGCTAGAAATTCTATTCATTTTCCGTCCGATGGTGCGCCATGTTGTTGCGGAATCCAACAAACTAGCCGAAAAAAATATTGAATTAGAACGTGCGAAACAAGCGGCAGAACAATCTGCACAAGCGAAAGCCACTTTCTTAGCGACGATGAGTCATGAAATTCGCACACCTATGAATGGGATAATGGGTATGACCAGCTTATTGTTAGAGACCCCTTTAACTCCCCAACAATATGAATTTTTAGAAACCGTTCGTTTAAGCGGAGAGAGTTTACTGAATATTATCAATGATATTTTAGATTTTTCAAAAATGGAATCAAAGGGTTTGATTTTGGAAGATCGGCCTTTTGAAATTCGGGCCTGTATTGAAGACACCTTTGATTTATTTGCAGCAACGGCCTTAAATCATCAGATAGAATTGCTTTACTTGATTGGAAGCAAAGTACCCGCTTGGGTTTCAGGAGATGTCAGCCGCTTGCGGCAAATTTTAGCTAATTTAGTCAACAATGCTTTGAAGTTTACCAAACAAGGTGAAGTGTTTGTTTCGGTTAATGCCACTTCACAAACTGATGACACCATCACACTCCAATTTGCTCTACACGACACCGGCATTGGTATTCCTTTCGATAAAAAGGACAGGTTATTTAAAGCCTTTTCACAAGTTGATTCTTCAACCACACGCGAATATGGTGGTACGGGCTTAGGGTTAGCCATTTGCAAGCATTTATGCGAATTAATGGGCGGTGACATCTGGGTAGAAAGTGAGGTGGGTAAAGGTTCTATTTTCTATTTTACATTACAAACAAAGGCCTGTACCGCGCAAACACCACCGCTTGTACCCCGTTTAGAATTACAAGGAAAACAAGTTTTAGTGGTTGATAATAATGCCACCTGTCGAAACATTTTAAACCACCAATTACAAAGCTGGCATTGTGTTGCTTATACCCTGAGTTCAGGGCAAGAAGCTTTAGACTGGCTTAATCAAGGCAACCAGTGCGATGTGGTTATTTTAGATCAATACATGCCTAAAATGAATGGCATAGAACTCGCCAAAGCGATTCGTCAATTGAAACAACACTGCGATTTGCCATTAATCGTACTGTGTGCCTTAAACGAATTAGAGAAGATCGAAAAAGCGTTCAAACAATTGTTTCAAGTTTCTCTTTCCAAACCGTTTAAACAAGCGCATTTATTAAATGCGCTCACTTGTGTATTAACTCAAAACAATCAAAATGTTTCAAGAGCCTCGACACCACAAATAGATAGCCATTTAGCAGAAAGCTTACCTTTGCGAATTTTACTGGCGGAAGATGACATTATTAATCAAAAAATAGGTTTATTGCTCCTGCATAAAATGGGTTATGCCAATGTTGATGTAGCCTGTAATGGTTTAGAAGTACTCAATGCCTTACAAAGACAATCTTATGATATTATTTTAATGGATGTACACATGCCAGAAATGGATGGTTTAAAGACAACCGAAACCATTATCAAAGAATATTCAGAATCGGAACGCCCCAAGATTGTCGCGATGACAGCCAGTGTCATGCAAGACTCTCGTGAAAAATGTTTGTCAATGGGGATGGATGATTATTTGACTAAGCCTATACAATGCCAGGATTTACAAGCGGTACTAAAAAAAAGGCGTTCAGGAATCAGGCATCAGGAGTGTTCAGAAGTGATAAAAAATTTGTGATGAGTCATTCGCCAATGGTATACCTTTTTCGATAATCGGTTGGCCTTAGACATCCATAAATATCAATAATATCAATATTTTAAAAAATGATGTGATCATTGATAATTGATAAACGATCATTATATATAGCTAGGCTATTGTTCACTGATAACTGATAACTGATAACTGATAACTGATATGAACTTTGCTGTAAAGACAATGGATTACAAGCACAGAAATCGAACAAAATTGAATCCTCTTCTCAAATCAAAAAATAATCTGAAATGTGTGTTCAAACCACGTCGTTCTTTCAAAGATGTGATAGCACACTTATTGCCATGGCTGCGTTTTTCGGTTCAAGCCAAGCCGCCTTTTGAAATTAAAGGGCATAACTTTACTATTGAGTACGGTTTGTCTCCAAAACCACACTCTGCGCCTTCAGGATGGCGGTATCGGTTAAATTCTAAAATCGTGATGATAGTCACTCTATCTAGCCTGTTGCCACTGGCTTGGTGGTTGAATCAATCTGATGCTTCAATTGGACAATTACCCAATCCGTCTACTGGGTTTCAGGCACCCACGAGCGTTAGCTTATCTGAAGCTGATGCTTCAATTGGACAATTACCCAATCCGTCTACTGGGTTTCAAGCACCCACGAGCGTTAGCTTATCTGAAGCGCCGGTATCAACCCTTGAAGCTGTAAGAGTGAACCTACCCACGCGCATTCCTAAATCCCCGGTTTTACCTTGGTTACATCTACGAATTAAATCTGGTGAAACCTTATCGCAGATTTTTAAAAGATATCAACTCAATAAAACGCAATTGTATCAGATGATTCAATTGCCAGAATATGCTAAACCACTACGTCAACTTCATTTGAATCAAGCGTTACACATTAGACATGATGCACAGGGGAATATTGAAGATCTCATCTTAGTCGTTAATAAAATAGATGAGTTACATATTTATAAAGATGATAATGAAGATAATGAATTTACGGGGGAAATGAGGCCAATTGGTATGCGTAGTGAAACCGTCTCGGCCCACGGTATTGTCAAAAGCTCACTGTTTGACGCTGCAAAACAGGTAGGATTATCAGATAAGCTACTGACTCATCTCGCTGAAATATTCAGTTGGGAAATGGATTTTGATCGTGATATTTATCCAGGTGATCAATTCAGTGTGATTTATAAACGATATCAGATTGAAGGCGATATAGAGGAAGGCGATATTTTAGCCGCAGAAGTGATCAATCTAGGCAAGGTTTACCGTGCCTTACGTTATACTGATCAGACGGGTTATATCGGTTATTATACGCCGGAAGGTGACAGTTTACAGAAACTGCCTTTGATCCGTGTCCCAGTTCAATATACCAGAATTAGCTCTCCCTTTGGGACACGTATGCACCCTATTTTAGGCCGATATAATTTTCATACGGGCACTGACTATGCGGCTTCGACGGGCACACCCATCATTGCCGCGGCAGATGCGACAGTTAAGTTTGTGGGCAGAAAAGGGGGCTATGGCAAAACAATTGTTTTAGAACATAATAAACGTGTCCGCACGTTATATGCTCATCTTTACAAATTTTCTGAAGAACTGCGTGCTGAACAAGCCGTATTCCAAGGACAAATTATTGGCTATGTTGGGCAAAGCGGAAGAGCGACGGGGCCGCATTTGCATTATGAAATTCAATTGGATGGTAGACCTCAAAACCCACAAAAAATCGCTTTACCGTTGATTTTGCCTCTTCTTGAAGAAAAACAAGCTCATTTTGCCAAAAAGACGCAAAAACTGATTTCCAAACTGGAT
>JAYQWI020000095.1:0-3287 GCA_035871815.2 Candidatus Parabeggiatoa communis | reverse complement strand
ACAAATTTTATGTCACAAACTGTCGGATCACGCAGAGCCGCAGAGCCGCAGAGAATGAGAGAAATTAAACAAACCGGCTTGAATTGCCTTTTGGGATAATTATTTTTTTGGAACTTCCTAACGCCTTTAAAATTAAACTTTAATAAATTATTTATTTTTAACAGCATAAAATATTGTGATAGCTTCAACTGAAACGGAATATCAAAAATGACCGATTTTATTACCATCGGAATCGTATTGGGTTTATCCGCAGGTTTGGCTCCCGGTCCGCTGCTGACTCTTGTCATTTCCGAAACTCTCCGGCACGATATCAGGTCCGGTGTCAGAGTCGCTCTTTCTCCGATTTTCACCGATCTGCCGATAATTATTTTGACTCTATTTGTTCTTTCACAACTGTCCGATTTTCACAATATACTCGGAATCATCTCACTGATCGGAGGTGCTGTTATTTTATTTATGGGGTATGAAAGCATGAATCCGAAAAGTCCCGAATCCGACTTTTCGGAAACAGAGCCGAAATCTCTGCTAAAAGGGATATTGGCAAATGCCCTAAGTCCTCACCCTTATCTGTTCTGGTTCAGTGTGGGCGGGCCGATCATGAGCAGGGCAATAAACTTGAACATTATGGCCCCCTTTGTTTTCTTATGCAGTTTTTACGTTTTGCTAATCGGGTCAAAAATTTTATTGGCCGTATTGGTTGGCAGAACAAAATTTTTTCTGAACGGCACTTTGTATCTATACACAATGCGTTTATTAGGTCTGGCATTATGTATTTTGGCTCTTTTGCTTTTCCGAGATGGCCTGAAATTATTGGAAATAATAAATTTATGATAATGCAGACGAATCCAAACCGCTGCTTGCGGAGTCAACCCCTGTATATGAAGATAGAAATTTATTTTTTATTCTTTTATAAAAGGCACTGGCCTCTGACGGCTGTGAATTTTGAAAGTACTCGGATTTTCAATGTCTTGAATATCGCACTCCTTCAGACTGGCTTCTACAAAACCACCCGGTAATACCACCAGAAATTCATCCAAATTCATATCAGGTGCATCAATGTTAACTTCCCCATCTAGTCCTAATTTGGAAGAGGCGCTCACTAAACTGTCTGAAGAGGCAATAAATTGTTCTGAACGAATGCCAATATTCCCCCCTCTGCCTTTATCTGCTTGGGCTGCAATTTTGCTGTTATTCAATACCACAAAAACAGGTTGTTCAATTGTAATATCTCCTCCATTGCCCGTTCCGCTTTTCACACTGGTTGTGATTCTACTGTTTTGCAAAGAGAGGAAATTGGGTGTCGTTATCGTGATATCACCTCCCCCTGCATTTTTTGCAGAAGCCGCGATGAGACTATGATCGGTTAAATTAATTGTAGGGGCTTGAATCGAAATCATACCGGCATGACCGGCATTGACTTCTAGACTTTTGGAATTACTCAACAAAGCACTCACTCCCGTCTTACCTAAATGGGTTTCGATATTATTGATGTTAGCAAATGGATCATTACGAAAGTAGGCTTCAGGCAAGCCTGAGATTATCAAACGTTCAGAGGCCTTAATGACAATGGCTCCCCCTTTACCGGGCCCTTGAGTAAAACTGCTTATTCTAGCGCCCTCTGTAATGACGATTTTGCGAGCTTCTATCTCAATTTTCCCGGCATCACCCGCATTATCAAATAGGCCTTCTGTGCCCGAAAAAATAAAAGTAGGTGCCCCCTTTTCAGACGTGCCAGAAAGGTTTAATGTTTCAGCAATCTTCAGAATGATTTTTCCTCCTTGTCCTCTACCGTGCGTATCGGTGGCGATTTCAGAACCGTTCAAATTTAAGTGTTCTACCTGAATATCGATTATGCCACTGTCTTTATCGCCTGAATCACTTTCTAGCTCGCTGTTATTTAATTCAAAACGTCCACCACGAATAAACAGATCACCTGCGCCATCACCACTTACCCCTATCCAAGTGTTATTCGCGATAATCTTTCCCGTTTGTTTCGCATTCAAGATGATGTCGGATTGAATTGGGATAACCTCCCCCTGTGAAGCGAGACTGATCAGATTAATTCGCCCAAATTCTGCAAACAGTTTGAGAGGATAATTGGGATGAAAGATATCCGATTCATCATTTGAGGGTAATTGCCCCTGCATTAATAAATCACCGCCGACAAGCGATAAGGTTTTACTGAAGGGCACAAACAACTGGCTATCTTGTAGCGTCATCGGTGCCGGTGTATCGGTTAAAAAGCCGAATGCTTCAACAGGTGCAACCGTTAATAAACTTTCATTGGGTTGACGCGCATGAAAACTGCCGCCGTCTTCCAAACGTAAATAATCAGCCGTGCTGGCATGAAAGCTCCCTTGCACGTCCAATTTGGCATGGGGCCCAAACAAGATGCCAAAAGGATTGATAAAATACAGATCAGCGTTAGGCAGGGTTGAACGAATGAGGCCATCAATATTGGAAGGATTGCCGCCAGTGACGCGGCTAATGACATTTTGAACCGGATTTTGCCCTGTAAAAGTCGCACTTTCATGACTTTGTAAGTTGAAATCTTGGAAACTATGAAACAAGTTATTACCGTGTTGTTGGCCTAAGTCAGCACCAATTTGATAATCGGGGCCTGGTAAATTGAGTTTCTGGCCTAGAGTACCATCGGTGGTGATTTGAGCCCGTATCGGTAAGCTTATGATTAAAAAAAGGATTGTCAATAAAGATTGGGGTTTCATGGGGAATTCCTTTTTTTGATGAGACAATCATTGCTCATGCTTGGACATCATTGGCAGTATCTTTGATATTGTAAAAAGGGTTTCACGCTGTGCGTTGAAGTAACCGATAGGTTCAATCCATCATTTATTCGACTCATTCGACGCTCGCTTTCAAATCATTTTCAAATTTTGCCGCTTGTTTGCTAAATAGGTTTAACCTCTTGTCAATATAAGACTCTAACTTTGTTTACATCAAAATAACACTCCCTGACTTTTAGTCAACTTGCAGCGGTTTCAGTTCGTTACAAGCATGATGTAGGGAGGATGGCACCTCTTCAGGAAGTCCTTGAGGACAAATTTAGCCCATCGTTTATCCCCGTAATTTGTACGATAGATTTTCAAGTCAATAATTTCACAAGGGCAGACACGCAGGTCTGCCCCTACAAGGCGTTATTATTGTAGATTTTATGTAGGGGTAAACCTGTGTGTTTGCCCTCTTTAGTGAAATTATTTTTATGAACATCTCTAGTTCTTCCCCCATAACGAAGTTATAACCCGATATTTTTAGATCGGAAGAGCGTC
>JAYQWI020000094.1:0-4960 GCA_035871815.2 Candidatus Parabeggiatoa communis | reverse complement strand
GCCAGCTATGAAGCAGAATATGGTGAATCGGCATCAACCGCACCGTTTCTGCCTAACGCTTATGATGCCGTCATCATCGAAGCATTAGCAGCCGAAGCGGCTCAGGTGCAGAATGGCGGAATTACCCCAGTAGGCCTTCGGGATCAGTTGCGCGATGTTGCCGGGCCGCCCGGTGAAAAAATTAATGCCAGCATTGAAGATTTGAAACGGGCCTTTGGGCTTTTGCAAGCTGGCAAGCCGATTAATTACGAAGGTGCATCTGGCAACGTTGATTTTGATGACAAGGGTGAAGTCATGGCACCGATTGAAATTTGGTGTTATGAAGGCGGCGAGATTGTCAGCAAAGATTTAGTGTCTCCAAATTCATCTCAATAAACCACGCTGCTTTTTTGGAGTCCAATATTTATTTTCGGTGTTTTGAGCCTACCAAGATAAATCTTGGACTCCGAGCTTGCCGGGTCTAATGCGTTTTGTACCGGATATAGCGTTTCCCAATTGAATAAAGTACACTTATGCCAAGTCGGTATGCAAAGGGTGCATTCCCAAAAAACATTATCAATCTGACGCAAAATAAATTTGGAACGAAAAAAACCGCAAAATAAATTTTGCACTCCAAGGCAGCTTCGCAAAATAAATATGGAACGAAAAATTTGTACTTAGCTTCGCTGACCTTCGGTTCATTCAATCGGGAAACGCTATAAAATGTTGCCCTTGTTGAGTATGTATGATTAAAACAAGTCTGGGTGGAATATTTTAGGTATTCATAATATGATGATTTGTATGGATAATCTATTTCTTACTGTAGTTACCCCCATTAAAATATAACCGCTAAGAATGAGAGTTTTACTTGGGAACTGCCAAGAAGCTTCGCTTCGATAAATATATTCATAATATCAAAACACACCCATAAAATCATAATGCAAATACGTTTTTATATGCTATAATCTAATATATATTTCAAAAAAGGTATGGCAATGCAACGTTTGCAATTAAAATTTCTGCAAAAATGGATCGATAATAAAAAGCGTAAACCACTTATTATTCGTGGTGCTCGCCAAGTCGGAAAATCCACATTGGTTGAGTTATTTGCCAAGCAGCATCAGGGAACCTTGGTGACGGTCAATTTAGAGCGTTATCCTGAATTGTCCCCTGTTTTCTCTACCAAAGATCCACAACAAATTCTTCAACAGATTGAAGTTTTACCGCGTATGGATAGGATTAGTAATAATACCCTCCTGTTTCTTGATGAAATTCAGGCCGTTCCTGAAGCTATCCCGGCCTTGCGTTATTTTTATGAAGAACGACCAGAATTACCACTCATTAGTGCCGGTTCATTATTAGAATTTACTTTATCTGATCACCATTTTTCTATGCCGGTAGGCAGAGTTCAGTATTTACATATAGGCCCCATGACCTTTACTGAGTTCCTCAGTGCTTTAGGAGAGGATAAGTTACATCATATTGTAACCCATTATAAGCTGGGTGATTCGATTAGCAAAATAGCTCACCAACGCTTATTGCAAATATTACGGACATACTATTTTGTAGGCGGTATGCCGGAAGCCGTCGCTGTATTTGCCGAAACGAGCAGTTATCGTGAGGTTAGCGAAGTACATAATTCGATTATTGATACCTATCGTGAAGATTTCCCAAAATACGCCGGTTCAAGAAACCTCAACCGTATACTCAATGTATTCAATTTTGCAGCTCGTAATGTGGGTATAAAAGTAAAATACAGCAATATTTCGCGTCAAGAACAAAGTGTGACGCTTAAGAAAGACCTTGAATTGTTGTCTATGGCGCGGGTGATTAGTAAAGTTGTTCATAGTCATTGTTCAGGCATACCTTTACAAGCAGACATTGAAGAAAAAGTCTATAAACTGTTATTTCTTGATGTGGGTATGATGAATGCCTTATGTGGGCTAAATTGGCGAGTTATCTCACAACTTGACGACATTAAGCTAGTCAATGAAGGCGCTATAGCCGAGCAGTTTATAGGGCAACATTTACAAGCTCTGTTGGCAGAAACGCCTAATCGTGAATTAACCTATTGGTTGCGAGAGGGACGTTCATACAATGCAGAAGTGGATTTTGTGATTGCGCTGGAAGGCAATTTTATTCCAATTGAGGTTAAGTCTGGGGCTACTGGTAGCTTGAAGTCTTTGCATCAGTTTATGGGAAACAAACAACCACCCTTTGCAATTAGATTTGATACTGCATTACCGACCGTTAATCAACTGGATGTGGTTATCCAGATTGACAAACAGCGTAAGCCTATTTCTTATCCTTTGATTTCTTTACCTCTGTATTTGGTTGAGCGGTTGAGTGAGGTAGTCGAATCTTATTTAGGGTAAAATAAATTGTTGGAGTTCGCAAGCTCACTCCAACCTACATTTCGCTTCCCCAATTTGGTGGAATAATGCCAGCCTGAATATCACGATGTATACTCGAAAATAACCAATCAGCAGGTCTTAAAACATAACCCTGTTTCACTGGATTATAATGAATATACTCAATATGCCTAATGAAATCTTCTTCATCTCTAATCATGTGTTCCCAATAACGTCTTTGCCAAATACCTCTTTCATGCCTTGAAATTCGGCTCATGTTACGTCTTTCTCCTTTAGGAACATTTCTCGAAAAATTCGATTTGATTAGCATCCAACGAGTCGCATAGTCACTATCATCTTTTGGTAAGGTCCAAATGGCATGTAAGTGCTCTGGTAAAACAACAATTGCATCTATTTTAAATGGGTGACGAGATTTCACTTGACGAAAAGTGTCGCGTAATATATCAACATAATCAATTAGTAACGTTTTTGAACGTTCTGCGAGATTAACCGTAAAAAAATAAGTTCCCCCAGCTAAACGTATTCGACGATATTGCATAAATTTTTGGCTCTCTTTTAAAATTTAATGTTGGAGATTAAATGTTGGAGTTCGCAAGCTCACTCCAACCTACGAAACGACGAAACGACGAAACGAGGAAAAATATTATCCTAAATCGTTTCCAATAAATCAAGCTTTTTGCTCTCTTTTTAATTGATATGATTAATTTAGAATGTAGGTTGGAGTGAGCTTGCGAACTCCAACAATTAATTTTACCCCAATCGTGATGTTTCAATCACCCTGCCGCAGAAAGCGCATAAGCTTTCCAAAAAGCCCTTGATAAAGTTCATTCACTCCTCAAATAGAGACTCAAAATAGTCTTTTTAACTGAAGCCAAATAAATAGATGACTAATCCGGCCCCTACCCCCAAAATGTTACTTGCCATCATTGAACTGGGTGGTTATCCAAACTTTACCCCGCTTTACCAAAAATTAGGTTATGATGTTGTGGTAATGAGTGCCATGCGTAAAGTCTTAACTTTCCTCAAGAAAAATAAACCAACACTCATTGTAGCCGAATTTAATTTTCAGCCCGATTTTCGGGATAGAACCAGTAATTTGGAATCATTATTAGCCGTCGTGCAAAGAATGCCAGAGACTAAAATGATTGTATTTTATGAACCCAAATACATGCAACAATTAGAAAAATTACGCACTCGCTTTCCACTTTTTGATGCCTTGCCTTATCCGATTGAAACCTACCAACTTGAACAATGGCTTGAAAAATAGACATTATACGGATTGTGTTAAGTTTCGCGCCAAAAGTTTGGCGCGAATTGATTTTATTAGAATTAATGACTTCGCTGTCTTATGACATAGTATAACTATTCAGATCATTACGCCTTCGGGCGGTTTTTTTCTCAAACCCATCTCAAATTCGCCCCATTGCTCAAATCCTGTCAATTTCAAAATCCGTCCAATTCTAATTTTGCCACGGAAAAACACGGAAAAACACGGAAATATTCCGGCATTGAAGTGTCATTCCAAAGCTTTTAATCATCCCAATTCTGTCATGAACAATTACCCAATTCGCACTGTTTGAATACCTCCATTGGTTTGTAGGGACTACCCAAATCCGTCCAATTTGAAAATCCGGTCAATTTTCAGTCAAATTCGGCGTTTATCTAAAAACAGTCTAAATTTTAGACTATGCGTCTAAATTTTAGACTATGCGTCTAAATTTTAGACTGCTGCTGTAAATCGCCATACAATAAAAATTTAATAAAATACAATCACTTAAATCATTTTTAAGAGTTGGTATTGATTTTGCCATAGTATAGGCAAACAAATCTGTTGGTGTTCATCAGGCACCTTTCTTATTCTTTATGACAATTTATTTGTAAATTAGAAGAGTAATCTATCTCTACGCAATAGCATTTATAGATAATCAAGAACTATAGTTTGTCAGATACATAAGTTGGCCTTGAACATACTGGATATCAAGGTATTGATAACTGATAACTGATAACTGATAACTGATAACTGATAACTGATAACTAACATGACACACGCACAACACAACCTTTACCCCCTCACATCGAACCAACGTGAAATCTGGTTTGACCAGATGTTGCACCCATCGCTGCCGCTGTATAATATTGGAGGATATATACAGGTTGACGGTGCCGTTGACCCAAAATTATTTGAACAGGCCTTTAATTTGTTGGTACAACGCCATGATGCTTTGCGGACGGTGTTGGTGCCAACATCCGATATGCCGATGCAGACTTTTCTTGAGGATTTGCCGATTACCGTGCCTTTCCATGATTTTTCTGGGGAGACTGATCCGCGTCAAGCGGCATTGGCTTGGATGCGACAACAATTTGCTCAGCCGTTTTATTTTGACGGAAAACCGTTATGTCATTTTGCGTTATTAAAAATTGATGGGAATTGTTTCTATTCTTTTAATAAACATCATCATTTAATTATTGATGGCTGGAGTATTCATTTACTGAATCTGTCAGTCACGCAAATTTACACGCACAAAACTCAAAGCCAACAAATTGAGTCGGTGGCACCGTCTTATTCAGCCTTTGTCAAAAATGATCGCGCTTACATTGAATCAGAGCGT
>JAYQWI020000093.1:0-4319 GCA_035871815.2 Candidatus Parabeggiatoa communis | reverse complement strand
ATTACAAGGCTTTATCAGAATAATCGAGGTTGGGTGTGGGGAGGTATGCCGGTTGCTGCCATTGACCATATTGAGGTTATCCGTGGTCCCGGTTCTGCCCTTTATGGAGCTGATGCATTTTCTGGTGTTATCAACATTGTTACTAAGACAAAAGAAAGTATTGAAGGCACAGAAATGGGTTCGCGTGTCGGTAATTTCGGAAGGGGAGAAATTTGGGCTTTGCACGGTGGCAATTATGGGGGTTTTGATGTGGCTATGACGGTGGAGGGTCTTACAACGGATGGATATGAGGCCATTCTTGAAGCGGATGCTCAAACTCCTCTTGATAAAGTTTACGGTACGCAAGCCTCTCTCACTCCCGGACCTGTTAATGTACAAAGGAAAGTGGTGGATACCCGTTTAGATATTTCCAAAGGACATTGGCGACTACGTGGTGGCTATCAAGGACGGTATGATGTTGGTTCTGGTGCCGGTGTCTCTTTGGATCCTTTTGCTCGTCATCAAGACGACCGCATTAATGCCGACCTGACTTGGCATAATCCGAGTTTGACTGATAATTGGGATGTAAAAGCACAAGCAAGCTATTATCATACTAAATTTCAGACGAAAGATCAAACTGTTTACCCGCCGGGTGCATTTGGTGGTGCTTACCCAAATGGATATATTTTTGATGCCTCTCTAGCAGAAAGCCACACTCGTCTGGAGTTATCTAGTTTTTATGCGGGTTTTAAAGAACACCTGATTGGTTTGGGAACTGGCTATCATTATGCTGATGCTTATGAATATAAGACTTTTCAGAATACCAATCCAATAACCGGTGCCGTCATTCCAATCGGAGAACCACTTTTTGAGACAACGGGTACCATTTATGAGCCTTTCCCAGAAATGACTCGCAAGGATTGGCATGTATTCCTACAGGATATCTGGGCCATTAATTCTAACTTTGAGCTGACTGCTGGTATACGCTATGATCATTATTCAGATTTTGGTTCAACAATCAACCCGCGTGGTGCCTTAATGTGGCAACCTCGCCAGGATATAACGGCTAAAATTCTGTATGGGAGTGCTTTTCGGCCACCCTCACAGAGCGACTATTTCTTGAATAATAATGCCCTTTGGATGACGGGTAATCTCAACCTCGACCCAGAAACGGTCAAAACTTGGGAAACGGCTTTTGATTATAAAGTAACTGATACTCTGCACCTTGCTACAAACCTGTACTATTTTAAATGGACTGATGGAATCATCCTCGCACCTGATACTAGGGAAGGTGCTTCAGGTATTTTAGCAACGAAGAACGCTGGTCTTCAGAAAGGTCAGGGTTTGGAGTTTGAAATTCGCTGGAAAATGACTAAAAAATCCAGCTTGTTAGCTAACTATGCTTTTACCAAAACAACTGATGAAAAGCTTCAGCACGATGCGGGTAGTTATCCACAACATTCGATTTATCTCCGCACAGACTGGCTACTTTATCCCAAATGGTATCTGAATACACAGGTTAATTGGATTGGTGAAATGCAACGCGCTTTTGGTGATCCGAGGGCACCGCTTGATGATTACACGACCGTTGATTTAACGCTACGTCGCAAAGATATTCGCCAAGGTCATTGGAATTTTGCTGCAAGTGTGCGAAACCTATTTAACGCTGATGTACGTTCGCCAAGTGCAGGACCTGATGCGATTGGAGTCATCACTAATCCCTATGATTTTCCAGAAGCGAGAAGAAGTTATTGGGTAGAGCTTCGTTATAGTTTTTAAATAAAAATTATGCTTAAAAATCAATTTATTGGAACTTGGCGATTATTATCTTGTGAACTCAAAGATGATAAGGGTCAAGTCACTTATCCATTTAGTCCAGATGCGGTTGGATATATCATATACACCGAAACGGGATATATGTCTGTTAATATTATGACTACTTCTAATCGCATTCAATTTGTCAATGGAAATCATGATATTGCTGGTGGCACCACAGAAGAAAAAATAGCTGCGGCTGAAACTTATTTTTCTTATTGTGGTCAATATGAAATACGAGATAACAAGGTTATTCATCACGTTAAAGCCAGTTTATTTCCCAATGAAGTCGGCACTGACTTAGAACGTTTATTTGAGTTTAAAGACAATAAATTGTTATTGATGGCTTCATTTTTAGGACAAACGGCCTATTTAACCTGGGAACGTGTTACATAGTTTATTAGAGTTTATACCGATTTAATATAACCTATTGATTTTATTGAAATTTATATTTTGAGAAAAGTCATGAAATCAAGCACTTACATTTAATCGGTATAATGTCTATTATGATGGGTTTTGCTTTACCCATCATACTTTTTTAGATAGACGTTCAATTGTTTCACCATAACCTCAACATTAGGTGATAAATTCATAGTCAAATGATTTCCAGGCACTTCGTGGTTTTTTATATTTCCAGTCACTATTTGACTCCAACTCAATTCCGGGTTAGGAGGATTAAAAGGCCCTCTTTCCTTAGCTTTGAACAAAACAATATCACCAGAGTAAACTTGAGGCGTATAAGTCAACATGGCTTGAAAGTTAGCTGTGATAACACTAACAAAACGCTGAATATCGGACAGTTCAAGATTGGCTGGTAAGGTTTTATTATGTTGCAAAAAGTATTGCAGCCGTTCAGCACCCGTTTGACAAGCATTCAGCTTGTCTAACCAATCTGTAAAATGAGAACCTTCCTCCATCATAAAAGCCAACACCTGAGTTTCCCAACCTTGTTCAAATTTCATGGGCACTTGCTGCATTTGATCAGGCCCAGCCACATCAATAAAAATGAGTGAAGCCACTTGTTGACCACTTATTTGCAGTTGTTGTGCCATCTCAAAAGCCACTGAACCACCAAAAGAATAGCCACCAATAAGATAAGGCCCCTTTGCTTGAACAACACGCAAGGCATCAAGATAATGAGTTGCCATATCCTCTATCTTAGTCAGCGGTGCGGTTTTTCCATCTAATCCTTGTGATTGTAAGCCATATACGGGTTGTTCATCATTTAAATGACGCACTAACTCACGAAAATGGAAAACGGTTCCTCCTACTGGATGTACTAAGAACAAAGGCTTTTTCGCAGGATTACCACGCTGAAGTCGAACTAATGAATCAGGCAAGACTTGTGTGGCAGAAGGTGACTCAATCTCTGCAATGAGTTCAACTAATTGTGCAATCGTAGGCGATTCTAATAAACTTGAAGAAGATAAATGGGTTTGGAGAGTCTTATTCGTCTTTGCAATGAGTTGAGTGGCTAACAGAGAATCCCCCCCTAACTCAAAGAAATCATCATGAATACCAATTTCTTCTACACCCAAAAATTGTTGCCAAATATCAGCCAGTCGTTGTTCATGCTCATTTTGAGACGCGGTATAAACCTGACTTAATTTTGGTCGTGGATGTTGTGTTGAGTGAGGTGGGTCAACTTCTTCTAAAGGATTTATAAAAGTACCTAGTGTCAAATCACCTTCTTCAATCATAACCTTTAAATCTTGTGGTGAAACCACCACCCGAGGAAAGGTTTGTTCCAAAATCCGTTTAAAGACTTCTACCCCTTCTGTTGGTAATAAGGTATTTTGAAGCTGAGAGGCTTCTTCAGTCTTATGATGGTTTTTTCTCCAGAGCTTTTCCGCTTCGACTGACATCCCAATTTTTTGCCAATCGCTCCAATCAATCGTGACAGTAGATGTAGCCTCCTTACAATGCTTATAATAAGCAAAAGCATCCAAAAAATCACTGGCTGCTGCATAACCCACTTGACCAAACTTAGCCTGATAAAATATTGAACCAATCGACGAACCTAACACAAAAAAATCCAGTTGAACATGCTGTAATAGGCGATCAAGTACCAAGGTACCTTTTACTTTGGAAGCCAGCGTACTTTCGGTCATTGCTCGCGTTCTTTTGTGAATCACACCCGCAAAATCAATAACACCGGCCGTATTAATCACCCCGTTAATTGGCCCCAACTGTTTTTCAGCTTGGTGAATAACGATTTGCATCTGTGTTTGATTGGCCACATCAGCACTGAATAGCAAAACCTCAGCCCCCCAACTTTCAAAAGCTTGGAGTTTTCTTATCTGACTGCTCACACTATCCTCTTTATCATGCGTCTCTAACCAGTGTACCCACTCCTTTTTAGGCGGAAAAGCAGAACGGCCAACCAAAATCAGTCGTGCTTGAACGGTCTTCGCTAAATATTCTGCTAAGGTTAATCCGATTGCACCGAGTCCACCGATAATAAGATAAACGCCTCGTTCTCGTAATCGAGATATTTTTTCAGCCGTTTTTTCTAGTCGAACGGG
>JAYQWI020000092.1:0-9276 GCA_035871815.2 Candidatus Parabeggiatoa communis | reverse complement strand
GGTGGCAGTTGCCACCCTATATTTTTACTAAAGCTGATACCCCAACAGTTCGACAAAAATATGCGCGTTGGCATCAACGCTGGCAAAAAATCAACTCAGAACCCTTATCTGAAGACACCTTACCCACGATATCTTTCAATATCGAAAGTCAATCAACGCCCCAAATGGCAAGGGATTTAGAGAAAGGGCAACAGAAAGGCACATTAGTTTTTACGGGTCAAATTAGCGATAAAAGCCAAACGAATAGCGGCAAATACCGCGACTTTGTTTTTTATGATCGTCAAGACAAGAGGGCTTTACCCGTTTCGTCTCAAGTCTTCAAAGATTTTCTCTACATTCACGGTGACGAAGACAAAAACTCAACCAGTTCTTGGCGAACATTTTGGCGAGATAGATTGTTCAAAAATCAGCACCACGAAATACCCGTTTTTTACCATCTTGATGAACACGAACAAGTCAGATCGATAGGCCTCGCTTACATGTATCGACTGGCTTATCACTACAGTATTGGTGAAACCATTGACTACACCAATAATAAACACCGTCAGCCAACGGGGTATGATTTAGCCGATTTATTGTTTGGAAAAGCCCATGCTGATGATCAACAATCCCAAGAAAGTTTAAAAAGCCGCGTCAGTTTTGGAGTCGCCACCTTGACAGGTGTGCCCCAGCTTGCCGATTCCCGTTTTTTAGAGGCCACGATTTTAAATGGCCCTAAACCGACTTATTTTCCCAATTACATTAAGCAAGATGACGTTCAAGAAATCGTGAATAACAATGCCCCCTATAAACTAGGTGAAGGCAAGCAATATCGCACCTATATGCAGCCAGATAGTGAAATACGGGGTTGGAAACGTTATCCCGTGAGAAGATGGGAAGCGATGCAGCTCTCAAAACCAGCTGCCAAATTTAGAGGAAAGGCAACAGAAAAGAAAACAACGCAAGTTGAATTGTTTCCCTTAAAAGAGGGCGTTCAATTCAAAACGAGCATCCGTTTTCATAACCTACTACCTGCCGAGTTAGGGGCTTTAATTTGGACAATGACTTGGGGAAATGATGATAAATTTCGCCATAGTTTAGGGATGGGCAAACCCTTCGGCTTTGGACAAGTACAGATCAAGATCACGGGTAGTGATATTCGTAGCCATAAAACCCCTGACACCCCCATCGCTTTTGATGAAAAACAGTACGTGAGTTGGTTTAGGCAACTGATGGAAAAGGAGTATACTCAAGCGAAACAAGCACAAATTGATGGAAAATGGGGCGATTCTGAGCAAATTAGGCAACTCAAAGCGATGGCTGATCCTGAACACCGTGATGCCACGGCTGAAAAACTCAAGTATCTCAAGCTTGAAGATGACAAAGGCCAAAATGAGTTTGTGAAAGCAAAACAACAAGGTTGGGTATTGCCAGAATATGGTTATAAGCGTTATTTGCAGCGAGATCAATTATTGTTTCCAAGAAAGGCGCGTAAGCCTAAACCCAAACCCATTGAAAAAACAGTTTTAGCAGCTGCTCCCATAGAAAACAACCTTGATGGGGCGACTCAATGGTTAGAATCAGCCCTTCGTGAACTGCAAAGCCAGTTACCGCCAAAGAGCGAAATCCTGTTTAGCAAGCAATTAGCTCAAAAATGGCAAAAGATAGAAGATGCGGATTTAAAAAATCTAGTGCGAACCGAAATCAGCCAAGGTTGGACAAATCATATTCCAGATCAAGATGTTGACTGGTGGAAAGTACCGCCATCGAAGCCTATGGCCAGGATTAAAAAGATTTACCTACAAGGATAATGGAATTTTAAGAGTTGATAAATTGAATATATCTCACGCAAAGTCGCAAAGGCGCAAAGTTTCCAGATTAACTCACTTAGCTAATGTTCTTAGCGGCTTTGCGTGATCATTAGAGTATAAATTAACCAACTAAACAGGAGTCAATACCATGTCCCATATTCTCATAACCTTTCTAGGCAAAAGTGAGAAAGATAATGATATCTATCCACCAGAGCGTTATCACTTTGAAGATGATGACACCAAATACTACGAGACTAGCTTTTTTGGCTTAGCAGTATTAGAACATTTAGCCGAAAAAAATAGGAAACCCGATAAATTAGTGGTATTGGGAACAAGTGGCAGCATGTGGGATGCTTTCTTTCAATTGTCTGATAAATTGGATGAATATGAAGATGATTATTATGACTTGGCCGAGATCATTGAAAACAACTCGCAATATCAAGAGCAAACTGATGTGAGTTCCTATTTGAAGACAGCGGAAACGATACTCAAAGAACAACTTAAGGATGCTGTCGATTGTGAACTTCGTCTTATTCCTTACGGAGAAAAGCAAGACGATCAAATTCTCATTTTGAAAGAGATGGCCGATTGTGTGGCGAAAAATGATACCGTTTCGCTTGACATCACACACGGATTACGGCATTTGCCGATGCTAACCGTTCTCAGCGCCATGTACTTAGAAGTGGTCAAAAAAGTGACCATTAACGGTATTTATTATGGTGCGAGAGACATGAAGCACTTACATGATAAGGTAGTACCGGCCGTGAACTTAGGCGGGTTGTTGCAGATTGCAAAGTGGGTGGGGGCTTTAAATTCCTTTGATAAGGATGGTGATTATGCCGTATTTGCTAAATTGTTAGAAGATGATGGTTTAAGCAGCGTTCAAACTCATTCTCTTAAAGAGGCTGCCTTTTTTGAACGTAATTTTAATATTTCTGACGCTGCTAGAAAGCTTGCTAATGTCTACCCGTTTGTGCAACAGGGTTTAAAAGGTATAGGAAAATTGTTCAGTCAATCATTACTAAACCGTATGAAATGGCATAAAATGGGAGCCGATTCTGAGAATAATCCCTATCACCGTCAACGCGATCTGGCAAAGTTCTACCTTGAAAACCGTGATTATCCTCGTGCTGTTGTTTTTGCTTTTGAAGCTATGATCACAAAGCGTATGACAAGAGATTTTTTTAATTATTCTGCACGAGAAGCAGCAAAAAACTCTTTTGAATCAACACAATATGCTCAACGTGATCCCAATTACAATCAGCTTAAAGAATTACGCAATGTGATTGCTCATGGTAGTATTTCGGATAATGAAGGAGTCGGCCAAGAAAAGGAGAGGATACAAAAGCTTGTACGAGGATGGACTAAAGATGAAGAGTTACTTCAGAAAGAGCTTAAGAGACTAATGAAAGTGCTATTACTTTGAATGGTGGGCAAACGGGCGATGAAATCTGGGTTTCATATTGAGATTATTGCCGCCCGTTTACCCTTGTTGTTATCTAAGCTTCATAGAGAAGCTGTTTTGGTCAACTCTCTTGAAAAGTTTGAAGAACGGATTGAAACCTCTAGCCCAATAAATGACGTTCACAATACAAAAAACAGATTTTGAACAGGATTAAACGGATTAAGGGATTAACAGGATTTTAAATACCGCTAAACTCACAATAACTAATCGTTTCAACAGTTTAGACGATAAACCTTAATCAATCCTGTTAATCCTTCAATCCGTTTAATCCTGTTCAAAGCTTTTTATTTTAACAGGATTTTAAATACCGCTAAACTCACAATAACTAATCGTTTCAACAGTTTAGACGATAAACCTTAATCAATCCTGTTAATCCTTCAATCCGTTCAATCCTGTTAAAAGCTTTTTATTGAGTCAGCATGTTTTATTGGCCTTGATAAACGATGCGCGATGCTTTGCAAATTGCAAGGCTTGTTTTAAAAATGACACCTTAAGTTTTTTTCTTATGGACTCTTCGCCTCTTTTTATGTTATTAATATTATGCCTCTGGGACTTTGGCGCGATTTCCGCATTAGTCTGCTTAACTAAACCGTAATCTCGCGTTATCCATTCCCCAGGATCCCTCTTCTAAAAAAAAAAATCCCTGTCTAAATTATACTTCAGGGCAACCACAAGGGATTGCCCCTACCCAATTTTCTACTCAATCATTAATAATTAATCATTAATCATTGATTTTTTCTTTCACACAAATCGGTATATAAATAGTTGTTTTATATCAAAAAAATAGCCTTTTTTGTCCCTTATCAACTTGCTATTTTGAGGCACATAGTCTATATGTTAGTGGTATAAACCATTTATTATCTAACCGATATGAGAAAGAGGTGTATGACTTATGAAACATCAACGTTATTTATATCAACTTTGCTTAGTGATAGGCCTATTATGTATTGGCACTTTCACTTTTGCTCAAACGGTGGCGGTGGATTTTAGTCAAATCCACGGCTTTGGCGTGACATCTGACAGAATACATATTAATAATATTCTGGTTAGGCAAACCGCTGAAAACGCTTATGACTTAAAAGCGGCTCCTGTGGTTGATGAAATAGAGGTCACTTTTAAGGCCTGTCAATTTGGCTTTGGCGGACGTTTGTTGTATTTGATGCCCATTGTTTCCCCTGATGAACCCCCTTGTCAGATCGATTCAAATGTTGATTTGAGTCATAGCCATGCTTTTAGTTTGGGCTTCGATAGAGTGCAAATTGAGAACATTGCTGTGAAAACCTTTGATCACAATCTGCCTGAAGCACCTGAAGTGATCGTACCCCAGAATGTGACTTTTCATTTTGACCCGATTACCCTGAATTTGGAACAAGTTTTACCCTCTTCCTCAAGAATTGATATTTCACTTGATTGGGGGAAAACCCGGCTTGAATTGGATGCCCATTTAACCGGCCCGGCTTTTGGCGCATGGGAGTCTTATAATAACGAAAGAGATCGTTTCCATCTGTATTTTGGTAATAAATTTGCCGATGTGGCTGTACTGCATGTTGATGACAATTTTACTAAACCCCAATTTTTAACGCTTTTCCCACCGCCAGGCCTTGAGTTCTTAAGAGAAGGGGTTTACCGATTCACTGTTCACCATTCGAGCGGCCGCGGCAACATTGCTCACGCAGATGCCCAAGTACGTATCAATTTATGGGGAGCTGATCAATCGCTCTCAGAATATTTCTTTGAGCCGCCTTTTCGGGGCCAGGTGAAATCGAAAGATGAGATGGAAAGTTGGATAGTCTTTGAATTGCAGGTGTTCAATGATGGGATAACGGTTGGGCCGCCTAAACAAAGCTATGAAGTGAATGTGAGTCCCCCAGAGGTACGCAGAGGTAGAGATTAAACTAGGCGTTCAGGCCTCCTTCTTGTCAAGATCAGGGGTCAGGCATTTTTGAATGCATTGTTGCTTAATTCCATAATCTGATTTAGCCATACAAAATAGGAGAATATGTCAAAAAACGATTATTGTTTTAATAGAGCAATTATTAGTTATCCCTTATCATTTATCAATTCGTTGCGAAAGTTGAGCCTTCTGCTTAACTTTCGCGACACCATCAGTTATCATTCCCTTCTTAAGAGGTTGATATGTGTTATGTTCAAGCCTAACAGATTATCCAACACACTCTATTTCATTTTATTAATCATTATCAATTCAATGCCTTATTGGCTTTCGGCCCGAAACATTTAATCGTTTAAGGTAGACAAGGGCTTGCACTAGTCAATTCTGAGTTTCAAAGCCCTCACCTGAATCATGAATTATTTATTTATTTTTGTTGTTGCAAACACTTCGTTTTGATATTGCTGGTAAAACAGCAAGGTTTTATGCACTGCTTTAACGACTGCTCGCGGTGTTATGCTTGCACCTGTGAATTGGTCAAAAATGCCCCCATCTCGTTTGACTTTCCACCCGCCTTTCTTGGGATTGCTCAAGGAACGGCCATTAAAACCAAAAATCCAATCCGAACGACGCACTTCGATTTTATCCCCCAATCCCGGCGTTTCTTGATGAGACAGCACACGCACACCCATCAAACTTCCTTGATAATCAATACCCACTAATAAACGGATACGTCCGTTATACCCATCGGGTGCCTCTGGGCTTAAAACAACCCCTATCGGCCGCCCACCTTTGCGAGCGCGATAAATGGTTACGGGTTCATTGGTGCCCAACAGTGCCTCGTTTTGCATTTCTAAAGTGTCTTTCAGTAAATCATTATCATAGTGTTCAGGAGGAATCAGCGTATTTAAAGTACGCACCAAAGCGGCACGTTCATTCGCTTTAATTTGCGCCTCCGTGATTTGAAAACTGAAGGCTACCAATCCCCCTCCGATCACGGCAAAGAGGGTTAATAGACTAGCCGCACGTAGTATTTGTTTTAACATTGTGTGTGAATCGTCTTCGCTGGAATGCTAAATGAAAATTGAATTGTGAATTAAAACAAGGCTTTAAATAGAGATAAAAGGGACAACCACAAGGGATTGCCCCGAAAAGGGCAACCACAAGGGATTGCCCCTACTAATGGCCAAACACACGCGGTTTGGTGTAATAATCAATGGTGGGAACCGTCATATTCATTAATAAAACGGCAAACGCAACCCCATCTGGATAGCCGCCCCAAGTCCGAATGATATAAATTAATAAGCCAATACCAACCCCATAAAACAAGCGCCCTTTGTTTGAAGTCGCCGCGCTAACGGGATCGGTGGCAATAAAAAAGGCTCCAATTATTGAGCCACCCGTTAGGATATGAAACAGGGGTGACGGGTTAAGATCACTGTCAATCAGGAAAAAACAGCCTGAAATCAAAAATAGACTCCCTAATACCGCAACGGGAATATGCCAAGTGATCACCCGTTTATAAATCAACCAACACCCACCTAGAAAGAATGTTCCCTCTATCCATTCCCACCCTTTTGCAGCAAAGGTGCTAAACAAAGGATTACCTTGAATTTCTGCGACAGTATAGAATTGTGCCAATTCCGTTTTCATCGTATCTAACGGTGTGGCACTACTGAGCGCATCCACTGTCAATCCGCCCATCGCTTGTCCGGTAAAAATAATGCTCAAACTATCCAGTATGCCCGGATAATAACCGCTTAATGAGGGAAGAGCAGGCCAACGAGTCATTTCAAGCGGAAATGAAATCAATAAAACCATATAGCCGACAACGGCCGGATTAAACGGATTGTAGCCCAAACCACCGTACAGATGTTTGGCAAAAATGAGTCCAAAAGCGGTACCTAATACGGTTACCCACCACGGTACAAAGGGGGGTAGCGCCATCGCCAGCAACCAGGCCGTGACTAGAGCACTATTATCGGTCAGAAAAGGGCGTATAGGGCGATTGCGTAACCAGAGCATCAAAGCTTCACAAGTTAATGCCGTGACACTGGCCAGTAGAATATTAACAACAATACCCCAGCCCAAAAAATAAACATAGACAACAATGCCGGGCATGAGAGCATAAAGCACTTGTCGCATGATTTCTGAGACGCTAGTCTCTTGATGTAAAAAAGGGGCAGATGACGTTTTTAATAGCATAATGAAAAATAATGTATTTAATAATCAATATCTTAGTGAATATATTTCATAACGGATAACGTTTTAAATCAAAGGATTACAATTTTTCTTCAGTACTCAGTTTATCATTATAAACTGACTAAAGATTTTCATAAAAATCAGTTATCAGTTATCAGTTATCAGTTATCAGTTATCAGTTATCAGTTATCAAGGCATTGATATCCACTATGTTCAAGGCCAACATATTTGACAAACTATATATAGCGATGTTTCGACGCAATATCTAGCATCTGTGTTTTTGTAGAGACGCGATGCCTCGCGTCTCTGTTTTTGCCTAGCGTCTCTGTTTTTGTAGAAACGCGAACCCTCACTAGAGACGCGAAGCATCGCGTCTCTACAATCTATAGTATAAAGGGATTATCAATATCAAAAAGACCACACTCCATAAGGGTTTAAATATTAGGAGAAATCAAATTGAATAAACAATGGGATGAACAAACGATTTTAGACAACATCCGAGCCGGGAAACAGACTGGCGCGACTTATGTTTTTAATCAATATGGTAAGCGATTGCTCCCGTTTTTTGAAAGGCACTTCAAGTTGTCTCATGAAGAGGCTGAAGATGCCTTGCAAGAAACCTTTATTGCCTTTATCAACAGCGTTCGTAAGGATAAATTTCGTCGGGAGGCCAGTCTTTTTACTTATTTGTCCAAAATCGGTGTGAATGAATGCCTTAGAATTATTGATAAAAATCGCAAACCTGAAGGTGTATTAATCGATGGTGTGGTAATAGAAGAAGTGCCCAATCCAACGGATTTGATAGAAGCGCTTCATAATCGACTCTGTATTGTCAAGGTACTGGAAGAGTTTGAAAAGAAAGAAGAAAATGCAGCTGAACGTTTAACTGCCCTGACCTTTCAGTTTGAAGGCCGCTCTATAAAGGAAATCGCCGACGAAATCGGTAGAAAGGAAGGGGCAACCAAAACCTTCATTTCTGAATGTAAAAAGAAGATCAGGCCTTACCTACGCAAGTGTCGGGATGAACGCAATTAATTAGGAAAAATAAGCTTATGAATCAAGAAGATAAAGAAAATCAGGCTTTGGCAGCGGAATTAGCCTATCGCCAGCAGCCTATTGAGTTGAATCCAAAAATCTTAAAAAATGTGTTTAAGGAAACCGGTTTAAAGCCGGATTGGCAAGTTGATTTGGTTAATTTTGGGCAAAAATTGCTTTTGCCAGTACAACGGTTATCTTCGTTTTTATGGGAATGGAAAATTGGAGTCTCTTTCGCAACTTCGGTATTGCTGGCAGTTGTGCTTGTATTTCAACTCATGCCACCCGAACCAGTGCCAATACCAAAAGATTTTGTGATGCCACAAGAATTAGTCGTTTCTAACCCGCAACTCACTGCACAAACCTTGAAAACAGAATTAGCGAAGCTGGGTATTGTTGCAACTGTGAAAGAAATAGATGATGGCTGGATAGTTGAAGTGGAAAATTTATCCACAGATCGGCCGGCCGAATTGTCTGATTGGTTGAAGGCGTATAAGTTGAGATTGCCACCGCCAGGTGAAAGTGGTTTAATGATTTTGGTTGTGGCGGGGGATTAAGTAGGAATGAGTACAAGGGATGACGGGCCGATAAACGAATCAAAAACGGCCTGATCTTGCTCATCATTATACACAAGTCAAAAATCGTCAAAAGTCGTCAAAAGTAGGGTGGGTAGGCGCGTAGCGAAAACCCACCATTTCCGAGCTCATTCCCCCACCACCTCCCAATTTCCAATCGCCTGCGGCGTTTGTTGAACTTCACCACTTCCTGTTGCATCCTGAACGTCTTGAGCCGCTTGAAGAAACGCTTTTTTAATATCACCCTGTTTTTCTAACTGTTCTACAAATTTCAGAGTAAACAATCCGCCTTCATTAATTTCCAAAGCATTTTCTTTTTCA
>JAYQWI020000091.1:0-2299 GCA_035871815.2 Candidatus Parabeggiatoa communis | reverse complement strand
AAGTGTTAAGGGACCATCAATAAAAATATCAATATCTTGACCATTTTTGTTGCCATAAGTGTCAGAAAAAAGGAAGCCATTGTTTGTGGTGAGTTGTCCTCCCCGAATGAAAATTTGCCCACCACCTTGACCACTGGTATCTATGTTGCCTATGGGGATGTCAGCAATTTGTCTCATTTTTTCAGGAGAAGACAAGGAAAGCGTTATGTTCCCTAATTTTGTAAAATTGTTTATCTCAAAATTATCAGAACTAAAATCGACTTTGCCAGTGGATGCCACTGATATTAAATTTATATGCCCCTCTGGAGCGTATAAAGTAGCGTCTTCAAATTGCAAATCACCACCGATGACTGATAAAGATTTTCCCTCTGCGACTTGGAGAAAACTATCTTGAACCGTGATGGAAATAGGATTATCATCAAAAAATCCAAAGGCTTGAGGCGGGGCAATTGTTAATATACTGTTAGCAGGTGTACGAACGTCATAGAGACCAGTTGTTCCTAAGTAAATGGCATCGGCAGTACTGGCATGAAAAGAGCCAGAAATATCCAAACTCGCATGTTCACCAAATAGAATGCCATTTGGGTTGAGTAAATATAAGTTGGCATTGGGAATTTTAGAACGGATAGTACCATCAATAAAGGAACTATCGCCGCCGGTTATGCGGGTTAAGATATTGGCTATGGAATTTGGCCCAGTGAACGTGGCACTTTCGGCAGCATTGAGATTAAGCGTTTGTAGGCTGTGGAATAAATTACCTCCCATTTGTTGACCTAGCGAATCGTCAATTAGATAATTGGGGCCGGGTAATGAGGTAGCTGTTCCAAGTGTACCATCAGTGATGACTTCGGCGTGGAGTGGTAAATGGTAAATTAAAAGAGTGAGAGCAAATAAATACTTTTTCATTTTCCTATTTGGGCTGTTAGTCTTACACGAAGGTTGGGAATAAGATAAAAAATGCCTAAAAAACGAGAATATATCGTCTAGGCATAAATGTCAATTTTATGGCCAATATTTTGAAGGAACTGTGCTGGTACTAGCGATTACCCAATAGCGTGGCCCTAAAGGCATATCACCGCTTCCCCCTTTTTCATTCCAAGAATTATTATCACCGCAATATGTAAATTCTTCTTCCCCGTTTTCAATACTACCCTTACAAACATAATCAAGAAAACAAGGCGTTTCGCCATGACACATATCTTCATTAACATGTACTTTAATTGTACAATTTCCTGACTCTGGCAAGAAAGTTTCTATTTTCTCTAGCACTATTCCTGTAACATCCTGTTTCTGCGTCTGTTGAGAACAAGGCTCCAATTGCAGCTCATTTATAGTTTCCGACACAAATGGTGGAATTTCTGACATTGATGCCTTCTGCATATAGTTCACATAAGCAGGAATAGCAACGGCGGCCAAAATACCAATAATCGCGACAACGATCATCAGTTCAATCAAGGTAAAAGCATGTTGATATTTCATGTTATTCATCCTATCAAAGAAGCAGTTGTAAATTAAAAGTCATTGATTCTACGTTTAAACTACAATCAAAGACTTAGATTAGGTAGATATTTATCTGATACGGTACTAGAATGTCCCCACTGCCATACTCTAGCTATAGGCTGAGCTTTTGGTTTGTACAAAGGATATTGGGTTACTAACTTACACTCTGCCGCATCATCACACTCCTTTATGCGGACAAAACCCTTGTTGTATAAAAAAAAAGTAACCTGACAATAAGCGATTCCCTTACTCGTATCTGTCACTTTTAATATTTCTATGTCTCTAACAACGGAACTCGTTTCTGGACTACCAGTAGCCCCTTCCACACAAGATTCTGAACCATAAGACTCAAGACTTCTACTAAATGCGCCCAAGCCTACACTGATTTCTGATAATGCTGCCTTAGTGAGGTAAAGTTTAAATGTAGGAAAAACGAACGTTATCAAAATACCGCTAATCGCGACAACGATCATAAGTTCAATCAGGCTAAAACCCTTTTGCGTTTTCATAATCCAGATATTCTCCTAAAGTAAATAATATTGCCTAAATTTTTAAGCTCATTTACTTATTATTATTATGGTGAATCAGTTAACCTGCTGTATAACATTTTTATTAATACATCTCCTCCAAAATTGAAAAGGTTAGGTTTGTGCAGAATTTTTTTTGCTGTGATAACTTTTCCGTGAGATGATTTACATGAAAATCTATTTTTAGCATGACTCAATTTGATATAACTTGATGATCACGTTTTTTTTTTAATTGACTTTTGACATCAATTTATGAGTCCTAGTATTTTCAA
>JAYQWI020000090.1:0-2011 GCA_035871815.2 Candidatus Parabeggiatoa communis | reverse complement strand
TGAAAATCAAGTAACGCTGCACGAAAAGCGGCTGATAACGTTTAATATCTCTGCCTTGCAAAAACGGTTTGATCAATTCCTCGCTTTTCAAATCTTCAGCAATCAATTTCTCCCGGGTTTCTGCATCAATGACGAATGCGTCGTTAAACCCTGTCAAAACGCCACGATAAATTTTGCCGTTGACATATTGATTTAAGGGTACACCCATTTGATGTAATTTATCTAACAAGGCTTGTGTTTTGTTATCAACAAGCACCCAACCCTTTTCTTCTAACGCGCTTTGTTGAACGGTATAACTCTTTTTTGCGGTGTATGTTTTTAGATCAGAAAAGTCCAATGTTTTGATTTGGGTGACTTGAAAAGTCGTTTGAGGGGCCTGTTTTTGAATACCTAAAATACAGGGATAAGTCGTGGCTTTTTGAAAAACGGGTAAATCGCCAAAGTCGGTGATTTCGGTTAACTGTTGTTGGGAAAGGAATTGACGTAAGGGTTTGCCATAATGGGCTCGCATCCATTTGTTGGCGACGATGATGCTAAATCGGCCTTTGTCACGTAGTAATGAGAGGCCTTTTTCTATGAAATAGACATATAAATCAGCGACACCATGGTAGGATTGGTAATGATCTTGAAAATAGGATTTCCAATCCCTTAATAATTCTTGGCGCACATAAGGCGGATTCCCAATCACGGCATCAAAACCACCCATTTTCATAATCTGGGAAAATTCATTTTCCCAATCAAAGGCGTTAATCCGATAGAGGGTTTCTTCATCTAATAAACCCAGTTGTTGGCCTTGATAAAAATCAGTGCTAATCAGTGAGTTGCCACATTTTATATTCTTATCTAAGTCGGGCAAGACACGTTCTTTCCAGAGGGATAATTGGGGAAATAGGTTTTGTTCATTTTCTAAGACTTTGAGGAGTAACGAGAGTTTGGTGACTTCGACGGCTTGGGGATCGATATCGATGCCGTAAAGGTTGTTTAATAAGATGCGTTTGCGTTCAGGGAGGGTGAGTTGCCAAGTGCCACCGCTGGTTTGATAAAGACAGGGATTTTTGCCTTTTGCCCATTGGGCCGGATTTTTTTGATAGTATTCGCTGTGCCAGTCTAGCAGGAATTGATAGGCACCGAGTAAAAATGAACCTGAACCGCATGCGGGATCTAAAATTGTTAAGTGACTGACTTGATTAGGTTTTTGATTGTGGACTAATGGCCCGACGGTTTGTTTGACGATGTAGTCAACAATATAAGTGGGCGTGTAGTAAACGCCACCGGCTTTTTTAACCTCTGGTTTTTGTTCAATGACTGCGCGATGTGCGGGGGTGGGGCGGATGACTTGGCCCAAAAACTGTTCATAGACTTGTCCCAAAATGTCGGCCGGTAGCACTGAAAATTCATAAGGACTGTCAGGATAGTAGAGGCTTTTGAGAATGTCTTTGAGGATTTTGTCATCAATGACAAGCGTGGGAGTCAGGGTGTCCGGGTTATCGCGCTGTTTTTCAGCTTGGAAATGAAATAGGCCTGAATTGTAACGCTCATCGGCTTCTTGAAAGCGTTGAAAGAGTAGGGGATCGATTTTGGGGCCGTTTTGTAAGGCGAGGAATCGCCCGTAGTCTTCGATACCCCGATCTTCACAAATGCGTAAAAAAATAATGCGATCAATGGTTTGTTGAACGGCAAAGTTGAGTTGGCGTGAGGTTAAAACGGGATTACGCAGGGCAATGTTACGGGCGAGCATGTCGCGCCAACGTTCAATTTCGGATAAAAAGGCGGAGTCAACTTCTGCCGTGCCTTTTTTATGGCTTTTGGAGTCGATGTATTTATCAAAGGCCCCTTTTAAAATGGCTTCGCGGGAGAAAATGCCGATAAGTTCATCCCAACGGGCCAGATATTCGGTGTAAGTTAAATACAAAATCCGTGCGTGTGCAGCGTTATCGGTTTTTGCGGGTTTAATGCGGCAGTCGTAGACGGCGAATTCGGCAAAATTCGTCAAAATGCTCAGTGGCAATTT
>JAYQWI020000089.1:0-6466 GCA_035871815.2 Candidatus Parabeggiatoa communis | reverse complement strand
AAACGATAGTGTCATACACCACTCTACATTTAAAACTAATTGTGTTTTACATGTAGAGTGTGAAGTGTATAAGGCTTCGTTTATAACATCATCTTACAGAACCACACTAAGGACTAGTCGGAGGAGGCGCTCCAGATGCTGCTGGCACTTTCCTAGATGCCAATAAGGTTATTACTGCTGGAGCAGTATAGGCACCATATTTACCTAGTTTTTTCATGGCTTCACGACGATCTGGTGAAATCAGCTCATCGTTATGGGATTCTACTTCATTGGATTTATCGGTCATAATACACTTCCTTTATTGGATTGATTAACATTAGTTTCATGAAAAAATACGTTATCGTAATAGCCCTCTATACTAGAGAGATACACTGCTTTATTCTTGAAATAGGAATTAGGATATAAATGAACCTCTTGCCCAAGCAGACAACCAGCAATTGTAACGTGCAACCTATCTGTGTGTATAATACCATACTGGGATATGGAATCAATAAATGGATAAACGGATGATAAATGGCTACCCTTTAAACTTATATCAGAATTTTCCGCTGGAATTTCTAAGTTTCCAGAGCTTCCCTTATCGGTTCTAAAAAAATAGCCAGTAGTGGATTTTTTAACTGATGGTATTGGATCAATATAAAAAGCCATATCATGGCAGAATGGTGCATCTCGCATGTGTACCTTACTGTCATGCAAATCTCGACTAAAAAATACTGTGTTTGCAAGTGAATAACGTTCCTCATAAGTAGAAGGCAGCACAATAATAGCATGAAAATATTGATGTATATTTCTCAAGATTTGTATGGCGCCTTCGTTATGCCAGTTCCCACCACCAAATATTAGGACGCTTTCTGTTTCAATCAGTTCAGCAGCATCATGGAAGCTTTTTAATTCTGTGTGTTGAATGCCAACGGAACGCAAAAATTTTAAGGTGCCATAGCGAATCAAAGCATCTCCCCAATTACCTGAATTAGGTAGATAATATACTTTATCATTGCCACAGGTATGTTTTATGATATTTTCTAATAGAAAAAACTCTTTACGCATTGTGATTGCCTTTCTTTATGTTATGTCAATTTCATTAATATTAAGGGCAGACACACAGAAATTCACATATAAAAATAATGTATTATGTGATTGTAGGGGCGAACCGGTGTGTTCGCCCCGGCTTATAACGCCCCCATTTTTAGCTAAACCTATCCCTATGTTCTGGAGATTCTTGTCCCAATATAACGGGTTGACTAGCCACAACGGGTGATGAAATAAGGCATCCGCCTTGAGGTTGTACAGTTCGTGCTAACCATTGATCAATGGCAATATGGTTTTTAAGCCAAATTTTCATTGAATCTATATCTGGAGGAATATTATCCAACATTTCATCAAAAAACGAATGATGATAAGCGATTGCATGAGTAGAAGTCAGCATTTTAGGACTCTCTAAATATTGACATCCTGACATTTTTTGATAAGTCTGTCCCCATTTAGTTCCACCCAGATAAAATACTTTCCAATTTTGTTGCTTTAACTCTTCAATACTACGTTGTAAGTGCAAGTGAATATCATCAAGAAATATCGCATCATCTTCTAACACAAGTACATTATTTAATCCTTGGCGTTTTGCTTTTTCTACAATTTCACGGTGGGATAATGCACAACCGATATGCTGATTCTCAATTGTTTCAATAGCACTAAACCGCCGTACTCTTTTTCTCAGATGTAACCGCTGAAAACGTTCTTGCATTTCCTGCCAACGTTCAGTTTTAAAATCAAGATTAATACAATATATGGCATCAAAGAAATGGAAAGGATTCTCTATTTCTTGTTGTACTTGAGTAATAATTTCTTGGGTTGGTTTTTCGCCTATTAATTCTGCAAAATGTTGTTCTAATTTTTCGTTTTCGATGTTGTCCAAATTCAATTCATCAAAACCCACCAAATAATTATAAATACGATCTTCCCATTTTATTGGATAAGGCACTTTTAACGGACGTTGAAAGCGATGCAACCAGCGTAAAAACGGTAAACATAGCGTCTTATTACCTTGTTGGCGAAATTTTTCATGGATATAACCTTCCTCACCACCAAATCCACGAAAACGAGGATTAAAACCTAACCAAGCCTCTTTACGGCAGGCAAATAAGCCCATGCCTTGCAATGGTATTTCAAACGGTTCAGCTTCAATATCTTTACCACGTTCATCAGTTCCCCATGCGCCAAACATACCACCACACCATTCTGGATTCATGTGGGTAGATATAGACTGCATGTCATCTCTTAACATTGGGCCTTGTAATAAATCATTACAATCTGGATTTTCATCCAAAAAGTCGATTAATTTTCTAATTGCCCCTGGTTGGATAAGAACATGGCAATCTATACATAAAACATAATCTGCATCTGCTTCTCGAAAAATCACATCCCGTACAGCAGTACTATTATTTTCCGTATAAGGAATGTAATAATAATTAGCAATAGAATTTTCTAATTTTTGGAGTTCTTCAGCTATTGGCCCATACGGATTATTATCCACTACTAAAATACCGATTTCATCGACAACTTCAGGATGATAAAGACTTATTGCTTGGGTAGAAAAATAAACGCCATCAAAGTCATCATAAGTTGCCATGCCAATACAAAGTTTATGATGTTGTCTTTTTTTGGCTGGTATAGCAAAATCTATTAAATCCTGTTGCTGCCAAAGTTTTAAGGTATTGGGCAAGTCTTTAGCAACATCCTCTTGACTATCTACAAAAACCTCTTGTAAAGCATCTCTAATTGCTCTTACCTCGGTTTTTCCATCACAACAAGTCCAAATAAATCCTGCAACGGGATTAAGTAAATGTATGCCTTCATAGGATTTAGAAAATAACATCGGCTGATCATCTAACCAATGTAATTGCCAATCCTCGTTTTGTTTGGGTTTGTAATTATCTAGGGCGTGTAAGTCGTTGTTTAATTTTAAATTACTCATTTATAGGTAGATGGTGGGTAAACGCTTGTTGATAAAATATTAATGAAGTCAGTGCTTATGTTTGCGAACTCGACATGGCTATTAACCTCTGTTCTTGCCAAAGTGTCAATACGTTGGGCAAATCTTTGGCAACCTCATTTTGACTTTCTACAAAAACGTCTTGCAAAGCCTTCCTGATTGCCGGTACATCGGTTTTGCCATCACAACATGTCCAAATAAACCCTGCCACCGGGTTGAGTAAATGTACAGCGTCGTGGGATTTGGAAAATAACATGGGTTGATCATCTAACCAATGTAATTGCCAATCCTCGTTTTGTTTGGGTTTGTAATTGTCATTAGCGAAACACGAATGCTTCTTTTTGATAGACGCATTAATCTCTTTGTTAGGTACATAATGTGTGTTATTTAGAGATGCAATGATTATTTTTTGAAGTTCGCCGGAATCTCTCAATACTCTGATCAGAGCATGACCCCCTCCACAAAACGGATGCAGCCTAACATACTTTGAACTTTTTAAGTGCGTTGCATATTTTTTATCTATTTCATTATTAGAATCATAATAAATATTAAATTCACCTAAATTATTATGTAATTGAATGACATTCTTTAAATCAAAATACTGATTAGAAAAATGATTGTGTAAGTCTCGTATTTTTCTTTCGTTTCTGGTTATTAACTTTAAATAGTCTACATTGTTAAGAAAGGTCTGTGGTGCAAACGCATGAACAATATTTGCTTTGATTAATATTCCAAAAAGAATAGCGGCATATCCTCCCATTGAATTACCCAAAACAACAACTTTATTTGCACCAGATTCGTCGATTTTACGCTTCAAAAAGAAAGCCGTTTCGTCAATACTTTTTGATATCCCAAAAAGTCCTGAGTGATACCATGTTCTGCTGAAATCACGTAGATATATCTTATTGACATCTAGTTTCTTAGTTATATTAGAAAACTCAAATGGCATTGTTACAAAGTCCCCAAATCCACTAAATATTATTAGTAATGGTTTTTCCTTATCAGATAAATCAATTATTGCTGATGAATAAAGCTTCTTTTTGGCTGGTAGTTCAAAATTTATTAATCCTTGTTCTTGCCAGAGTTCTAAAGTATTGGGCAAATCATTAGCAACCTCATCTTGCTTATCTACAAAAACGGCTTGCAAAGCTTTCTTAATTGCCTTGACATCCGTTTTGCCATCACAGCATGTCCAAATAAATCCAGCAACCGGGTTGAGTAAATGCAAACCCTGATGAGATTTGGAAAACAACATCGGTTGCTCATCTAACCAATGTAATTGCCAATCCTTATTTGGAATGGGTTTGTAATTATCGAAAGGATGAAAATCCTTGATAACCTCTTCATATTTTATTGAATGATTATAAAATGTGTGAGATGACAGCACACCAAACATAGTCGGTGAATATTGTTCGATAATCTCATTGGCAACTGTTAGCAATTGAGTCGCTACTTGACACTCATCGTCAATGTAAACGACATATTGCCCCCGTGCCTCGTACCATCCACGCTGGTGTGCATGAGAAAGACTTCGTTTTGCTTCAAAAAAATAGCGTACATTAGGATAATATTGGCAAAACGGCTCAGTGACAAAACGAGTTTCGTCAGTGGAATGACTGTCGATAACAATGACTTCAAATTCAGAATCACCAATGTTTTGTTGACAAACATCCGCTAAAACTTGCTTCAGTAAATCGGCGTGATTATGGGTACAAATAATAACACTAAAGCGTGTTAAATAAGTTTTGATAGCACGATCAGAATTAAACTGAATACCAACGCTCAAACGCGGGTTTTTAATCTCAATAAAAGCAAGAATAGCTCTCTGCCCGGCTTCTGTGTTCAGTGTAGATGTTTGGAAAATACGAAATGAATTTGGATAGGTAGTTTGAAGTTCATTTGCGATTAAATAATAATCATCCCAATACTGTTCAATAGCCTTTTCTTTATTTAAAACCTCATATTTTGGATAACAATTGTCCCATGAACTTTTCTGCCAAAGAGTACCCTCATGCCGCATCCAATGATTCATATCTTTGGTACGCTTCATATAACTTGCGACAGTGCTGGCACGATCCCTTTGTAAGCAAACAAATTTTATATTAGGGTTTAGTGACAATAAATACTCAACATAATTTAAGTAGTAAAACGCAACATCACCCACTAATTTTTTTTGTTTTGCGATTTCATTTGCCCAATGATAAAATTTATCAATGGTTTTTTCGCCACTTTGCCATGGTATGGTATAACTGCCTTTTTCATGATAAACCTCTGAATTTTCTTGCCAATTTAATAAATAAGCCAGTGACTGAGTTCCACAACGTCCAGTACCTAAGCCAATAACGATTTGTGATTTATATTCATTCATAATTATAAAGTGACTCTAAAAAAGCTTCAAAAATTTAAGGTATTAGGTCAATTCTTGGTAACCTCATCTTGGCTATCTACAAAAACCTCTTGCAAAGCTTTCCTAATTGCCTTTACATCGGTTTTCCCATCACAGCACGTCCAAATAAATCCAGCAACTGGGTTCAATAAATGCAGCCTGTCGTGAGATTTAGCAAATAACATCGGCTGCTCATCTAACCAATGTAATTGCCAATCATTATTGGGTTTGGGTTTGTAATTGTCTAAGGCGTGTAAATCGTGGTTTGATTTTAAATTACTCATATCTATTCTTCAGTCTCAGATAAGGCTAAAATATCGACAGCTTTAGTGCTTTGACATTTTAATGCATTTTGTCGCTGAAAACGACATTCATCATATTTAACTTGATGATCACGTTTTTTAGCCCTCAATAATAACGACAAGGATTTGATATAAGAAAGGATAAGTCAAATTGCACCAAAAAACCATTAAAATTCAAACCTTTTATCCTTTTTTATATCCAATCCTTGTCGTTAGGGTTTAGAAAAGACTTGATCATTGAGTGCCATTGATGATTCCTATTGTAAAGTAAAAAGTAAGTTAAATCAGTTTTCGTTCACCGTTTTTTGAGTAACTGGAATTGTTCAACATACCACAATGGCTGCAATAATTTCAACAGTACCTTGGGTGAAGTCAACAGGTCACTCAAGGTATTTGTTAAATACCCTTTAAAATTCAGTCATTTAGAAAACCAGGGATGACGCAGACGATACTGAAAACGCTGATAATGTCGTGCCGTTGATGGTAAAAGCGGTATATTATCAGGCAAAGGCTGAGCCAAAAGATAATGTGCCATCGCCATGTAGCTATGAAATAGCTTGGTTTGGGGTTTAAAACGAGTTGCTACTTTTTGCCAATCCACTTGCTCTTCTAAAGACTGTCTTAGCATAGCAAATTCGTAAAGCGGCATTAAGTTGATTGTCGCCATACTATAATTTGAATCCATCATATACGTGTGTATGATGTTATGTTGGATTCGATGCGTGGGAGAAGGCAATCTGACATGGGTATCACGAAATAGCAAGGGCTGCGCGTCATGCCAAACGGCTT
>JAYQWI020000088.1:0-6306 GCA_035871815.2 Candidatus Parabeggiatoa communis | reverse complement strand
TGATTTCCAAAAGAGCTTCAGTATCTTTCTGGCACGCCAATAGGTGAAGCTTAGTTGCAATGCTTTTGTGATGATGAGATACCACGATAAAACGGACATTATTAGTAAAATCAATAATATAGAGACAGAAATAATATTCAGATGTGCTATGAAATGTGTGAATCCATAAGGGTTAGAGGCAAAATCCATGATTTACAGTTATCAGTTATCAGTTTTCGATAGATTTTGCCACGGAAAAACACGGAAAAACACGGAAAAATTCCGTGCTTTCCGTGTCATTCTGTGGCAAATAAAATCAGTTATCTTAATTTAAAAACAAGGGGCACAATTACCCAGCCGCTTACGGCTTGTCCGGCTTTTTTTGCGGGTACAAAGCGCCATTGATTCACGGCTTGACGTGCGGCGTTATCCAGTCGAGTTGAACCACTGGATTGGTGGAGTTTTACGACAGCCGCTTTCCCTTGTTGATTCACTTTAACCCGTAATAAGACTTTTCCTTCTTCACCGCGTCGCTTTGAAATTCTGGGATAAGCCGGGGGTGGGTTGTGTAAATAGGCCGCTTTATAAGATGGGGGAGTGGTGGTGACTTTGAACTGTTTTCCAATATGACGGCTATTACCTCTATTACTTTGCCCCTCTTGACTCGAATTGGCTGTTCTGATCGCTTTTGCAATCGGTTGAGCTATTGCGGTTTGTCTAGTTGTCGGCATTGGCACGGTTTGAGCCACGGGAATTGAGTGTGAAACGGCTTGTCGTTTTACCGATGTCGTTTTGGGCTTTAGCCTTGGTTTCTTGGTTTTAGCGGGTTTCACCCACTTTTTTCGTTTCTTGACAATTTTCTTTACCTTTTTAACCCGTTTAACCCGTTTAACCTTTTTAACCTTTTTAACCGGTTTTTTGATAATGGGTTTTTTAGGCGCGGGTTTAACGGGTTGCAGCACAGGTGCTGGCGTTTTCACAGGCGGGGGGGGTGTAATCAAATTCACCATAATCGGCTTTGGTGTTGTCGGTAAAGGGGTTTTTGCCGGTGCCTGTTGTATCAAGTGCCATAATAATAAGCCGTGTAATGCGAATACTGCTATTCCAATCAATACTGATTTTAAAGTTTGAACAATTATCATAATTTATCAATACAAAGTTTACAAATTGGAACGTCAATTTTGATCTAAACGCTAAAGTGGGTAATAATTTGCGTCTCTTGCGCCTCTTGCGTTTCTTGCGTTATTTTTTACATTAATTAAGACAATGTCATATTACCCAATTCATGGGCTTGGTGGGTTTAGCTTCGCTGGTCTGCGACTCCGCTACGCTCCTACCCACCCTACAATGTGACATTGTCAAGTTAAATTGAGCATCTCATTCATTTGAATCCTATAATCAATAAACCCAATCCAATGATGATTGCGCCAACCAGTTTACGAACGATCCGTTGATGAACAAATCGCTTTAAGGCGGGTGCCATTACGCCTAAAACCATTGATAGTGGTAAGGTGCCTAGCCCAAAAGCTAACATCATTAATCCACCTTGCCAGGCATCGCATGAGACTAAAGAAAATGCGAGAATGCTATAAACTAATCCGCAGGGTAGCCAACCCCACACTAAACCAAATCCAAGGGCTTGTAATGGACGTTTAACGGGTAGCAAACTGTGTCCAAGGGGTTCAATTCTACGCCATAAATGGGCCCCTAGCTTTTCTAGGATAGCGAGGGCTTGCCACCATTCGCCCAGATATAAGCCTAAGACGATCATAAATAAACCCGATATCCATTTCATCACTAAATGCGGGTTATTGAGTGATAGCATCTGTAAAACTTGTGCCCCCAAAAAACCTATCAAAATGCCGGCTGCTGTGTAGCTTATGATACGCCCTAAATTATAAGCGAGTAGGTAGAACCCTAAACGAAAAGCGGATTGCTGCACATTTGCGGGTAAACTCATACTTAAAGCGCCAACAATACTGCCGCACATGCCAATACAATGCGTTGCGCCCAGTAACCCAGCTAAAAAGGCCGATAAAAAAGTCAGTTCTGTTAACATGGTTAATTCTCGTAGGCTGGGTAAGCGGGTGACATTGAACTCAATATCAAGCCCAGATTTTACCGACAGCGATCCCACCATCCTTGTTCTATCTTATTCAATCGCATATTTTTTTAATCGATATAACAACGTATCCCGCGTTAATCCTAATAACCGTGCCGCTTGAGTTCGATTGCCATAGGTTTTTTGAAGCGCTTGGCGAATCATTTGTATTTCTAAACTTTGCAAATTAAGGCCGGTGTCTGGCAAGGTGAAGCCTTCAATTTGCTGAAACAGGGCCGTTTTTTGTGAGCGAAATTCTCGCGGTAAATCCTTTGTTTCAATGGTTTGCTTGCTGAATAAAATCACCATACGTTCACAAAAATTACGGAGTTCTCGAATATTGCCCGGCCAATGATAATGGCGTAATTGCTTTACTGTCGCTTTACTATAACGCGGTGGGGGTAATTCATGCTGTTGCGCTAATTGTTCTGTGAAAGTGTGTAGTAGTTGTTCTAAATCATCTAAACGTTGGCGTAATGGGGGTAATTCTAATGGCACTATATTTAAACGGTAATAGAGATCGGGCCTAAATTTACCTTGTTGTGTTTGTGCATATAAATCACGGTTCGTGGCGACAATAATACGGGTATCAACTTGTTCTAGCTGCGTTTTTCCTAAAACTTGACACTCACCCGTTTCTAAAAAACGTAATAACTTGGCTTGAATTGAAAGCGGTAATTCACCGATTTCATCTAAAAATAATGTGCCACCATGAGCGGCTTGTATTCGCCCTTTTTGATCGGTAACGGCCCCAGTAAAAGCGCCCTTTCGATATCCAAATAATTCAGATTCGGCCAAAGTTTCGGGTAGGGCAGCGCAATTAACAGCAATAAATGGGCCTGACACACGGCGACTATGCTGATGAATGGCTTGTGCTAATAGTTCTTTACCGGTGCCACTTTCTCCCAAAATGAGTACGGTTACGTTTGTCAATGCGGTTATACGAGCCGCACGAATAACGCTACAAAACTCGCCCGCTTGCCCTAGTAAATTATCAAAAAAATCTGATTTGTTCATTTGATTTGAGTTATTTAGTCCATTTGATTTTAGTTTTTATGTTTAAGCCTCGTTTAATGAGCCAAAGGGGGTTTTATATCACACAATATTGTGTGATATCACACACTCATTAATTTTTTTAAATGAATGATTTTATATTGTATTGATACTCGAACGTCAAGTTTTCGGTAAAAACTAAAGTGACAAAGCAGAGTAAAATGGTACTTAGTTAGACTAACTAATTGTTTTTACTTAATAAAATATTTTTTTCTATTTAAAATACTATAATAACTGATAAAACGATTGCATACAAATTGGCAGTGTGTTTTAATTATTTTGTTTTCGACACCTCACGAAAATCATTACAGAGCTTACCACCTATCAGTTTGCAAATTATGTCAAAAAGACACACATTTACAATGTATTTAATATCAGAGTATTAATTGAAAAATCATAAACTTATTCTCTGTGGTACTCTGTGGTACTCTGTGGTACTCTGTGGTACTCTGTGTCCTCTGTGTTGAAAAAAAAAGTGTCGGGCCAAACATTTTGAATGTGATTTAGATTTGAGGCCCTCAAATGATTACAAACCAATCCTCATGCCCGTGCCTATCGTGAAGTGCTTGATGAACTTAATGATAAATTGGCCGATAAATATTTTTGTAATTTTTCCCTATTTCAGTCAGTCCCAGACGCATGGGCAATAAATCAATTATTTCCTATCGTGCCTCTACACCGCTTAAATGAATATCCCAGTCGTCGAGCCACTTTACAAGATTTAACTTGCGATTCTGATGGACAATTTAAAAATTACGTGAATTGTGATGGAATTGATACAAGCTTACCTATCCATACTCTCATTCCCAACGAACCGTATTTAATGGGTATATTTTTGGTAGGTGCTTATCAAGAAATTTTGGGCGATATGCACAATCTATTTGGAGATACTGACTCTGTTAATATCCTTATGACAGTAGAGGGTAGTTATGAATTAATAGCACCCATAAAAGGTGATACTGTGCAAAAAATGTTAAATTATGTTGGTTTTGAGACTGGATGGTTATTGAATGCTTACCGTCAACGTTTACAAACCGCCCCTTTAAACGCAGGACAAAGGCAGTTATACTGGCGAGAATTAGAAGCTGGATTGGATGGCTATACTTATTTTGAAATGTAGTTTGAAAGACTCAATAACCCCAACAATTTTTATCTAATTATTTCTTTCTTATGGCAAATGATTCACTTGATTTACCTTTCAAGGCAACGGTCCAATGTCCCGTTAATTCCAACAACGAATGGGATCCACTAGAAGAAGTCATTATTGGCAGTTTGGATGGCGCAATGTTTCCCGCTTGGAATGTGATTAATGAAGTGACTGTTCCACCAAGTGAGTGGGCTGCAATTGAAAAAAAGGTGGGGGGTGCCGGTGTGCCCTATCCACCTGAATTGGTAGAAGCCGCTCGTAAAGAGTTAACCGAGTTTATTCACATTTTGGAAGCGGAAGGGGTGAATGTCCGTCGCATTCAATCCGCGAATTATGCGGCTTCTTTTGGCACACCCAATTGGCAAGCTTCAAGTGGTTTTTGTGCCGCCAATCCCCGTGATCCGTTTATGGTTATTGGGAATGAAATTATTGAGACACCTATGGCTGATCGGGGACGTTACTTTGAATCTTGGGCTTATCGCGCTTTATTCAAAGAATATTTTAAAGCTGGTGCTAGATGGACTGCTGCCCCTAAACCGCAACTGTTAGATGATTTGTATGACTGGAACTATACCGTTCCGTCAGCCGATGAACATAAGCGGTTTATGGTAACCGAATTTGAACCCGTCTTTGATGCCGCTGATTTTGTACGCTGTGGGCGGGATATTTTTGCACAACGTAGCAATGTCACAAATGCGTTAGGCATTGAATGGTTACAGCGGCATTTAGGTGATGAATATCGTCTCCATGAAATTCATAATCTTTCACCGGAAGCTATTCATATTGATACCACTTTTATGCCCTTAGCACCCGGAAAAGTTGTGGTCAGCCCAGAATACATTGATGTCGCAAAATTACCACCCATTTTGAAAAGTTGGGATATCTTAGTCGCTCCCAAACCACTATTACCTGAAGATGCCCTAGGTGTTCTGAGTAAATGGATTTGCATTAACGTGTTGATGTTAGATGAGGAACGAGTCATCGTCGAAAAACGCCAAGAGCCACTTATCAAAGCATTGAAAAATTGGGGATTCAAGCCAATTCCTTGCGCGTTTGAAAATTACTTTCCTTTTTTGGGATCATTTCATTGCGCTACTTTGGATATCCGTAGACAAGGTGAATTGAAATCCTATTTCTAAAAACATGGAGAATTTTAATGTATGTGATGGGAATTAACGCGGTATTTCATGAATCTGCCGCTTGTTTACTGAAAGATGGAGCTATATTGGTAGCTGCCGAAGAGGAAAGGTTTAATAGGATCAAACACGGGAAAAAACCGAGAGAAGACAATCCGGACGAATTGCCACTAAATGCGATTCATTACTGTCTCGAATCGACGGGAATAGGACTTGACGAAGTAGAATACATTGGTTATTCGTTGAATCCCCAAAAAATGCCATCCGGTCCATTTCATGATCTGTTTGGAGAAGAATGGGGCGGTTCGGCTGGCTTAGAAACATTTTGTAACAAAATTTATCAGGTGGCTGATAAATTAAAAGCAATGGGCTTCAAGGGTGAATTAAAATGGATCGATCACCATACGGCCCATGCAGCTTCTGCATTTTACGCTTCTCCTTTTCAAGAAGCCGCCATCCTTGTTGTCGATGGCATCGGGGGGACGAGTACTACTTCATTCTTTTTTGGTGAAAAAAATAAGCTGAAATTTTTGCAAGAGGTATCATATCCGGCTTCTCTCGGTTTTCTGTGGGAATCCGTATCGCACTTATTAGGATTCAGTGTCTATGATGCTGCTAAGGTAATGGGTTTAGCTGCTTATGGAAATCCTCAGCATTATCTTGAACATTTCAACAAGATTGTCAAAATGATCCCAAATGGCCAATTTGAAATGGATAATGAAGTGCTTCGCTTTGGATCAATCACTTAGGATCCGCCTTTAGCGGATTGCCAAGGCTTGGAAACATTATTTACGCTCAAGAAAAGGGAGCGTGGTCAAGAACTTACACAAGCTTATGAAGATATTGCCGCTTCATTACAAGCCGTGACTGATGAAATCATGCTTCATATA
>JAYQWI020000087.1:0-10904 GCA_035871815.2 Candidatus Parabeggiatoa communis | reverse complement strand
TCATCACTGCCGTGCGTCTCATCACTGCCGTTCGTCTCATCACTGCCGTGCGTCTCTACTTCCGCCTCTGCCTGTTGTGACTCATCTGTCGTTTTTTCGTTATCTTGATGCACTCGACTATCAAGTCTAAATTCTTTCGTTATCCCCGCTTTCTTTTTTAATAGCACACTTCCTTGTTTTATGCGTATTACCTGCCAAATGCCTTGTGCTTCATTTTCACTTATAACCATTTTTTCCCCTTCATGGACAGAAAGCTTGTTTCCATCAATCGAGAAATAAGCGATTTTTTCTTTTCCTAAGACACTTATGCCTTCAAGGTAGTTTTTCGCTTGAGCCCAAGTATTGAATGTCATCAACATGGCAAACCAGCTGATGGAGATTATCGTTTTCATCATCGTTTACGCCCTCCAAGCATTTTTTTAAATCAGGGAATTCCAGCCAACCCCCCTTTTTCAAAGTGGCTTAATACCGAATGGGTTGAATGTACTGGGAAAAAATATGAACGAGTCTCTCTTTCTCAACGAATCCGTGTTAATAAACCTAATTCAAAAGGCAACTGTGCAATTTCTGTTTTGCTAAACACTTTGCCTTCTTCCATACGCTGTTTTAAGCGAAATACCAGGGCTTTATCACCGGGCTGCATTTCGATACTGATGCGATTTGTCGAAACGATGATATCTAACAAAGTTGATAATAATTCTGCCGTACCTTGATGGCCCATCGCTGAAACAAAACCATCGCGTAGCACCTCTTGTGCTTCAACCACGCTCAAAGGGCCGTTAAATTGCCATTCTCCATAAGCCGTTATAACGGGTGCATTTAGAATATAAGTTGTAGGCATTTTAGTGATTAATTATCAGTTATAGGCATTTTAATTAAGGGGTTGGATTATAATCTTAATAGAGCCAGGCTTTAGCCTCAATGCCATATCGTATCGGGCAGATACGCAGGTATGCCCCTACAAAACCCAACGTTATGACGGGGCTGCAGGGTTTGCCCTTGCGTGTTCGGCCAGGCTTAACTCATCAATTTAACAAAATAATTAACGATATGAAATCAAAACGATTTTTGATTATATTGGGTACCTTGTTCAGTCTGATCCTATTAGTTATCGTATTTTCACACTTGGATTGGCAAGCCTTTTTTAGCGCCCTGAAAACCATTCGCCCATTAGAAATATTGCTGGCTGGGCTAATCATTGTACTCATTATTGCCTTGCGTTCACTGCGTTGGACTTTAGTGGCCGGTATGCCAGTGTCAAAATTTAAACCTTTTTGGCAGGCCGCTAATATAGGTTACTTGGGGAATATGATTTATCCTGCGCGAGCAGGTGAAGTGCTACGCATCGTAGCGATTCATCATTTTGCACCACTTGTTATCGGGCGAGCGGTTAGCAGTGCTGTGATTGATCGAATACTGGATACCATTGTGATGGGAATCTTCGTGCTATTAATTCTTTGGATACATGGGCAGAAGATTGATCCCAACATTGGCAGAAGCATTGTTGGTGTTTTTATTGTTGCCACGCTAGGATTAATCCTATTAATCGTCTTTGCGGATCGTTTACATGCCCGTGTGCAAGGCTGGGTAACACAAGGTAAATGGCAACCGCGTTTGCAAGAATGGCTATTACATGCCCTAGAAGGTATCCAAAGCTTTCGTAAAGTCCGCAATTTATTGGTGACACTACTGTTGACGCTATCCATTTTCCTATTGGATTATTTCTGGATGTGGCAAATTATAGCCGCTTTTGGATGGGATTTACCCTTTGAAGCCGGCTTGACAGTTGGCGTTTTTTTGCTACTCGGCATCTCTTTACCCTCAGCGCCCGGTTATATTGGCATTTATCAAATTGCCTGCGTCTTAGCATTAGGGCTATACGGTATTGACAAAACACAGGCTGTTGCTTACTCAATTGTGTTGCAATTGCTCATGTTCACGGTTGTCGGTATACAAGGTATGCTGGTAACGATGTACTGTGGATTTAACTTGTCGCAGGAACGACAATCTGACTTATCTCAAATGCCAGATTAATTCAGCAAGTCCAAAGTCAATATTATTCTCTTTCCAAAGTTATAGCCCTGTTCTGAACTTAAATTTCAAGAATATCAATGTTTTGAAAATTGAAGTGAACATTGAGCATTGTTCATTGATATACCCTTTCTTCTTTCGCGGCAAAAATTTGCCGCGAACCCTTTCCCCTTTCCCTTTTCCTGAATAAATCATCTGTCATTATTTTGTAAAGCTGGCATATATATTGCATTGTATTCGTTTTTACTATAAAAAATAATGAGTTAAATTAAAAAAAGCGGATTATTTTTACTTTTTATTTGTGATATTCAGGCATTCCTCTGTTGATAAAACAATCAATCCTACTCACGATACCCACTTTTATATTTTCCCATAAATTTTTTTAGACATGGGCTAAAGCCCATAAGCGTTAATCCCAACAAAAGTTGTAAAGCTTTAAAGCCTATTGCGAAAACCACTTGTCTCGTCGAATTTTGCTTTAACCATATACTTAGCATCGTCATAAGGTCGCTATTATTAACAAGCCAACAGCTAAAGCAGTTGTCTAAAAGCTCAAGTCACCTAAAGGTGACTAACCCAATATATCCATATCCTTTTCAAGGTTTTTTACAAAAAGCAAAAGGAGCTTGTGTGACGGTTGGCAGTATAAATACATTAACCGATTTTTTTTACCCCCGTTTTTGCCTACAAACACGCTCGCAATGAACTGGTAACTTAATACTGATAACTGATAACTGATTTCCACGCAAAAGTTTTTGCGCGCAAAAACTTTTGCGTGGAACTGATAACTGAAATGACTACTCGTGATTCACACAACTTACGTCCTTTTTTTACGAACACCCTGATTAATACACTACAAGGGGGTACTTTGATCAATCTGATTGCCACAATCGGGCAAGGTAGAAAGCGGCTTTTAGAGGATATCAAAAAGAGTCAAAAAAGGCATGTCAAAATACTTACGGCTGACATTGTTAAATATAAAAATAATTATAAGGGATTAATCCAGACGCTTTGGCAACAAGCTGATAACAAGGGAAAAAGTCCTACAGAATTACAAGAATTAATTATCAGGTTTGAAAAAACAGCTCAACATATCATCATATTGTTATATCATTTTGATGAATTGCTGAACAATGCATACCTTGACAAAAAATTTGATGTTCATTTTTTTAATCAGTTAAATAGCCTCAAACATCAATCTAAAATCTCATTACTCTGTGTAACAACTCAATCGTATGATCAAAGCATGATATTTATTAAGGGTAAAAAGCCTTGTTATTCAGGGTTAAATTTAGAAAAGAAAAGATTACCTAAACTCACACACGATGAAATCAAGCTTGAATTAAAATGTCGCGATTTATCTTTATCTTCTTATGAACTCTCTCAAATCACTTGGGCCGTGTTTAGTCATGCTGAACCTTACCATTTACTTGATTTTTTCTCTTATCAAATCAATAATCAAGAAGATGAGAACGTTGAGATTTCTCAGAGAATTAAAATGTGGATTAACCAGTATAGTGAAGAAAATCATCCTGTCACAACAAGTCATATTAGCGCTTTAAATCAAATTTTAAATATAAGGAAAATGGGGAAAGGTATTAAAAAGCCACAAACCTTTGTTATGTTGTTTTTAAAATCATTGACGTTTTTTGGATGTCTGTTTACCCAAAAATTGTGACCAGCCAAAAAATAAGCGTACAATCATAAATATTTGTCATTTCCTCGATATCAATGTTTGTCGAATCAAAAAGGTTCTCATCAAATTGAAAAAACAACAATATGAACAAATTTTCGGCCTACAAGCGGTGCGACAAGTCTTTCAAAATGACATCAGTCGCGTCGTGGAAATCTGGGCACTTAAGGAACGCCATGATGATAGATTACAGGCTTTACTGAAACAAGCTCAACAGCAAGATTTAGCGATTCAGGCCGTGCCGAAAAAAACCTTAGATAATTTAACTGAAAATGGGCATCATCAAGGCATTGTCATTCGCTGCAAGGCGCGATCTGCCAAAACGCAAAATGATCTTGCCGATGTCTTCAATTCGTTAACTGTTCCCGCGTTTTTCTTAGTGCTTGATGAGGTGCAAGATCCCCATAATTTAGGGGCTTGTTTAAGAACAGCAGATGCGACAGGTATTCATGCTGTGATAGTGCCTAAAAATCAAGCGTGTAAATTGACGGCTATCGTATACGCTGTCGCCTGTGGCGCGGCCGACACTGTGCCCTTAATCCAAGTCAGTAATTTAGCTCGAACTTTACGATGGTTACAAGATCAAGGTGTATGGCTAATCGGTGCCGACAGCGAAAGTCAAAACAGTCTTTTTGAAACCGATTTAATGGGGCCGATGGCATTGGTTTTAGGTGGAGAAGGAAGTGGTTTACGCCGATTAACGCGAGAAACCTGTGACACATTGGTAGGCATTCCCATGCTGGGTAAAGTGGAAAGCCTTAATGTCTCTGTCGCGACAGGCGTTTGTTTATATGAAGCCGTGCGGCAGAGGATTAAAAATAATGGTTAATTGTTAATTGTTAATTATTAATGGTTAAATAAAAAGGGCGAACATGCAGCTTCGCCCTTATTAGTGAAATTATTTTTCTGAACATTTATAGCAATCGGTATTTCGCTGTTAAAATGAAAAACTCACATCAACCACCGCCTATCCCTAATAAACCTGCCAAGGTACCCGCGACAATACCCATTCCACGCAAAAATTTTTTAAGCAAATACTTTTGCGTGGAAAATAGTAAAGTAATGGTTTCCATTACTTGCGTTCAAATATTTTAAGTGTTCATTTTATAAAATCACCTTCTAACGACGACAGTCTCTGTTTCTCTGTGAACTTTGTGCGAAAAACAAACCTACTGTCAAAAATTTAATATACAAAATTTAATAAATATAGTAATTTATTAACTCTGATTAATTTAATTGTTATATTGAATATAATCGGTTTGTTTGGCACTTTAATAAATTCATTTAATCACTTGATTAGTAAAGAGATTATAGAAAATAAGTGAATTGTGACTGAGCCTACAGAGTGTATTATATTTACAACACTGTGTTGCATTTAAACTATATTTCTCTATAATACGCCGACTTTCATTTATGAAAATAAAAAATACTTTTTATGAACAAATGAAAGAGGTTTGCGTAATTGATATTGACAGTGTGACAAATTGATTTTATTAAATCCGAAATCTTTGGATTTGCCTGAGTTATATCATAAGTCCTTTCAAATTGTTTGGTGAAAGGGCAAGTACAAACAATGGGGCACCCAAGAGGAAGGGGACAGCGACAAGGGATTGGCCCTACAAGCTTGCTCTGGTGGTATTGGGATTTCCACTTCTAAGATAAACGAATTAATATTTTTTCTTGATAAAAATATAGCCGTGTGGGAGCATAAAGCTTTCAAATCAAAAGACTTGTTCTAATTTACTGACACAAAAGGCCAATTTGTTTATCTTAAGTCAATTCCTTCTACTCTGATATGTGGTACCCTTTTCAATAAACTAATAGTTGTCATAAGGTGAGTCTAAAAAAATTTTGTTCTTTGGTTTCCAATGTTATAATAATTCTTTTATAATAATTGTTTAATAAATTTAATATTGGATTTTGAGTATCAATCACTTTTTTTATGTCTGTTATTTATATATAAGCGTATCGACTTTAGGTATTAAGTCAAAATAATTTTCATCTCGCTTAACAAAAACTGTAGATTAGTACAATAAACAATATTGGTGCTTGTAGAGACAATCCCTTGTGGTTGCCCTCTTGGGCAACTTTCTGAAACACTATTATCATGTAAAAGTTTAGCTTTTGGTAAATTTTTGCATGAAAGTTTGTTTGATAATCGGTAGGCTTCAATCACTCAATATCAGAATATTCAATCTATTAATAACTGATTTAGCGTAGCACACCGAAGGTTCTTTGTCCCCGTTTTTGCGCGCAAAAACGGGGACAAAGAACTGATAACAGATAACTGAAATTTATTTTTACTTAAAGTCTGAACGATAGAGGTAACGTTAATGATGACAACTCATTTACACTTTCGGTCTGCAATGACTAGAGAGGCGTTTCTATTTTTACTCTTATGTTCATTAATGATTTGGCTGCTGCCTCAATCGGCTTTTTCAGCCTCCGCTGAAAAGGGTCAAACGATTTATCAGCAAAAATGCCTCGTTTGCCATACAATTGGTGGCGGAAAGCGGGCCGGGCCGGATTTGATCGGGGTGAGCTCTAGGCGAGATGAGAGTTGGTTGGTGCGTTGGATCGTTGAACCCGATAAAATGTTGGCAGAGGGGGATGAGATCGCTGTGCAACTCAAAAAGGAATATAACAATATTCCTATGCCCAATTTTGGTATTTCAGAAGCACAAGCCAAAGATATTTTGGCTTACATAGCAGCTGAAAGTGCCAAGTTACTGGCCGCTCAGCCAGTATTGGTACCCACAAAACCGAAACCGAAACCCTCCTTGTCTGATGTCGAAAAGCCTCTTATTGAAGGAAAATTGATTTATGAGAATAACTGTGCGGCTTGCCATACGATTGGAGAGGGTAAGCGGGCTGGGCCCAATTTAAAAGGGGTGAACGCTCGGCGAGAAGCGGAATGGTTGAAACGCTGGATAATTGAGCCCGATCTCATGTTGGCCGAAGGCGATCCAATTGCAACGGAACTAAAACAGAAATACAACAATATTCCTATGCCCAATTTTGGGATGACGGAAAAACAAGCGGAAAACGTTCTCGTTTATATCGCTTATGAAAGTGGTGAAGATCCGTTTCCTGAAGCTACGGAAGTTCAACCCACATCGCCACTGGCGGAAGAACCGTCAAAAATGGCAGGTGATCCGGCTATTGGTAGAACGTTATTTCTGGGGCAAAAATCATTTGCCAATGGGGGTACACATTGTATCAGTTGTCACAGCACCAGCGATGTTGGTGGGTTAGGGGGAGGATCATTAGGGCCTGATTTAACAAAGGTGTATTCACGTTTTGGTAGAGAAATGGGGCTAACCCCCGTATTACTCAGTTTACCCTTTCCGACAATGCAAGGTATTTTCTCTAAACAACCCCTTATTGAGACTGAGGCTGCTCACTTAGCGGCTTATTTTGCACAAACGGATAGCTTGGAAGAAAAGCCGCCGATGGACTACATCATCAGCGGGATCAGTGTTTTCGGATTTATTATCCTCTATATTCTCATACATCTCATCTGGAGAAAACGATTGACTGGGGTTCGTAAACCCTTGGTTGGGAGATAAAATAAAATGAGTTGGATTCAAGATATTGTCAACCCAAAAACCCGCGAATGGGAACCGTTTTATCGCGCACGTTGGCAGCATGATAACATTGTCCGCAGTACGCACGGTGTAAATTGCACGGGTGGTTGTTCTTGGCAAATTTATGTGAAGTCTGGGGTTATCACTTGGGAAATGCAGCAAGTCGATTACCCAAAATTAGAAAAGGGTTTGCCCCCTTATGAACCACGCGGTTGTCAACGGGGTATATCGGCTTCTTGGTATGTCTATAGCCCAATTCGGGTGCGATATCCTTATATACGCGGTGTATTGGTTGAATTGTGGCGGAAAGCACGTCAAAAACATGCCGACCCGGTTGATGCTTGGGAATCTATCGTCAGTAATCCAGAGTCCCGCAAAAGCTATCAACAAGCACGCGGCAAAGGCGGATTTCGGCGTTCTGATTGGCATGAAGTGTTAGAAATCATTTCAGCCGCCAATGTTTACACCATTAAAAAATATGGGCCGGATCGTATTGTTGGCTTCTCCCCCATCCCGGCCATGTCGCAATTGAGTTTTGCTGCCGGTTCTCGTTTTATTGGATTAATGGGTGCCACTTTGCTCAGCTTCTACGACTGGTACAGTGATCTACCACCTGCTGAACCGGAAGTGTGGGGTGAACAAACTGATGCCCATGAGAGTGCTGATTGGTACAATTCCAAGTTCATCGTCTCAATGGGTTCCAATTTGAGTATGACGCGTACTCCCGATGTCCATTTCATTTCGGAAGCCCGTCATAATGGTTCAAAATTTGTCGTGTTTGCCCCTGATTTTAGTCAGGTTGCCAAATATTCAGATTGGTGGATACCCGTTCATGCTGGACAAGATGGGGCCTTTTGGATGGCCGTCAATCATGTCATTATGACGGAATATTATGTTAAGAAACAAACGCCCTCATTCAATGCCTACATGAAACAGTTCACCGATTCACCATTCTTGGTGGTACTCAATCAAGGTGAAAATGGGTACGAAGCTGGGCGACTGTTACGGGCAAACACCGTTGAACGCTACAAGGATGAAGAAAATGGCGAATGGAAGTTCTTGATGTTTGATGAGCAAACGAAAGGCCCCAAAATGCCGAAAGGCACGATGGGCCATCGTTGGCAAGAATCTAAACAAGGACAGTGGAATTTAGAATTAAAAGATGGTCTAGATGATTCGCCTATTGAACCCGCGCTGTCTTTTCTGGACAACTCTGATGAAGTCTTTCAAGTGCAATTTGAAGACTTTTCAAATGATAACGTCATGGTGAAGCGTGGTGTGCCAGTGAAGTATATCGAAACGACTGACGGTAAAGTTGCTGTCACCACGATCTTCGATATGATGATGGCGCATTTTGGCGTTGAACGTGGTTTAGGTGGAGATTATCCCAGCAGTTATGATGATGCTGACAAAATGTTTACCCCAGCTTGGCAAGAGAAATTTACCGGTATTGAAAAAGAAACCGCTATCAATTTTGCTAAGCAGTTTGCGACGACAGCCGAAAAAACGGATGGCAAATGCACCGTCATCATCGGGGCTGGTATTAACCACTGGTATCACAACAACCTGATGTATCGAGGCCCCATTACGGCTTTGATGTTATGTGGTTGTGTCGGCAAAAATGGGGGCGGCTTAGCCCACTACGTCGGACAAGAGAAATTAGCCCCGATTTCAATCTGGCAAACGGTGGCGATGGCTGGAGATTGGGGAAGCAATGCCCGTTTACAAAATGCCCCAACTTGGCATTACATGCACTGTGATCAATGGCGTTATGAAGGGCCTTTTGCCAAATATTCCGCTTTGAAAGGGAATAATGACTGGACGGATGGCCATGCCGCTGATAACAATGCGCGTGCAGTACGCATGGGTTGGCTCCCCTTCTATCCGCAATTTGAACGCAGCAGTTTAGAGATCGTCAAAGATGCGGAAAAAGCCGGCGCGAAAAACGAGCAAGAAGTGGTTCAATATGTCGTTGATCTACTCAAGGAGAGAAAATTACGCTTCGCTGCTGAAGACCCGGATCATCCTAATAACTGGCCTCGGGTTTGGTTTATTTGGCGCGGTAATGCCATCATGGCCAGTGGTAAAGGCCACGAATACTTTCTACATCACTATTTAGGCACGCATTCCAATAAGATTGCCGATGAACAAATCAGCAAAGATATGCTGAAAGAAGTCGTGTGGCGAGACGAAACACCAGTGGGCAAAATGGACTTAGTGGTTGATATCAACTTCCGCATGGATACGTCTGCCCTTTATTCCGATATCGTGTTGCCCACCGCGCACTGGTATGAAAAGAATGATATCAACACCACTGACATGCATTCTTTTATTCACCCGCTCTCAGAAGCCGTGGCACCGAATTGGGAAGCACGAACAGACTGGAATATTTATAAGTCGCTTGCTAAGAAAATCAGTGAGTTAGCAGAAACACACTTGCCGGAACCGGTGAAAGATTTTGTTTGCACCCCCTTAGAACACGATTATCCTGATGAACTCGCGCAACCTTCTATTAAGGATTGGGCCAAGGGTGAATGTGAAGCGATTCCAGGCAAAACGATGCCTAAAATGAAAATCGTTACGCGGGACTACAAGAACCTGTATAACCACTTCACCTCATTGGGCCCCGTCGCGAGAGAGAAAGGTATTGGCGCTCATGGCGTTCATTGGCATATTGATGATATGTACGATAAAATGCTGAAGACGCACCCGACTACGCAATGGAATGGGCAAACCTACCCCTCCCTAGTCGAAGTGGTTGATGCCATTAATATCGTCTTGCACTTTGCGCCTGAAACCAATGGTGAATCAGCCTACCGTGCCTTTAAGGAACATGAGAAGCGAGTCGGTTTACCTTTGGCAGATTTAGGAGAAGGGAATCAAGGTGCCACCACGACATTTGAAGATATTCAGCGGCAACCGCGTCGTATCTTGACCAGCCCCTGTTGGTCAGGCATCATCAATGAAGGTAGAGCTTATTCTCCCTTCTGCATGAATATCGAACGTTTCGTACCTTGGAGAACCTTAACAGGGCGGCAACATTTTTACCTTGATCATGAAGGTTATCTTGCTTTTGGTGAGCATTTGCCCACCTACAAACCCAAGATGGATCCCATGTTATACGGTGATTTTGTGAAAACGCAAGAAGGTGAAGCGAATAGTGTCATGCTCAACTACTTGACACCGCATGGTAAGTGGCATATTCACTCCACCTACTACGATAACCACCGTATGTTGACCCTATCACGCGGGATTGAACCCTTCTGGATCAGCCCCCAAGATGCTGAAAAGATTGGGATTGTCGATAATGACTGGGTAGAAGTTTACAATGATCATGGTGTTGTCGTGACACGCTCCGTCGTCAGTGCCCGTATACCGCAAGGTGTTTGTATCTGGTATCATTCACCAGAACGGACCATTTCTATACCGAAATCCCCCTTGCGTGGTGGTAGACGGGCTGGTGGACATAACAGCTTGACTCGGACTCGCCTCAAACCTGTACTGATGATGGGCGGTTATGGACAATTTACCTTCCACATGAACTATTGGGGCCCCACCGGCGTTAATCGTGATACCCATGTCATGGTTCGCAA
>JAYQWI020000086.1:0-20834 GCA_035871815.2 Candidatus Parabeggiatoa communis | reverse complement strand
GCGACTTGCTGCTTATTCCGATTATCATCGCCAATCGACTTTTTAATGCGCTTTTTAGGGCCTTCTTTAATCACCCCCCGACAGCGACGTGGCACATACTTCTCTTGCAGATTCTGATATGTACAATGCCAGCGGCTAGTCTTTTGATCAAAAATCAGTTTCAACTGCCCCGGCAAAGCCGGATCCTTAAACCCAATGGCATAACCATTTTTCCGTTTCAGTAAGCGCAGGTTTTTGGTGTAAGTACCCTGCCTTGGCATCTCAATCTCATCAACCCTTGGAAAACGGCCCTCTTCAAGACGAAACACTTCAGCCGTTGTCTTCATCGTATTCAATAACATCATCCCTGCCGAGATTTTCGACTTGAGCATGTAATCGTTATAGGCAGGAATCGCCACCGCCGCCATGATACCGACAATGGCTACCGTACTCATACCGCCCTCAAAAACAAACTCTAATGGATTGTTTTCAAAGACTAATTCGAGTGATAACTGCGAATCAGATAGATCAAGCTGTATGCCGTAAGTGCCCTGCATCGGCAAATTCAGTTCCCGCGCCGTTGGCAGCGTAAATAAGTCGATTTCTGTCTCAAACACATCGCCCAATAACACCAAGCTATATAAATAAGCATGATAAAGCTTACGGGGTGTCTCAAAAAAAGTGGTTGAGAATAAGAACAAAGACGATTGGTTATCTTGCCCTTGTTTTTCTTTCAACCAGGTTTGAAGGGGAACACGCGCAGACTGTTGTCTATCCAGCAAATATTGCGGCAGTGTAGCAAAAATCAGATAACCGTCCTCTTCTACCCAATAATAATGGCTTTTCAGGTTAGAAATGAATTGTGTCCAAAACAAGACAAACGCTTTTTTACTGGCCGATGAAGGGGATAAAAAATCTGGATTATCTTCAATAGCTTTTTGGATAAAGGCCGTTTTCAGATGATGATACGTTTTACCCTTGATTTCTCGGCTCTCGTAAGATACCCAATCATGCTTTTTCATCAAAGTGGTAAAGACTTTCTGCATCATGTTGCGATTGTTGATTTGAAAGGCCACAAAATAACCCGCTTCATCAGAGAAAAAGAGCATTTGTGGGCCGAGTGCCCCCAGTAATGTTTCAAGCGAATAGCCCATTTCTATTTGAAGCTTTGTTTTGGATGCGTAGTACGCTTGAACGTTATCAGGTGATAAGACTTGATCAGCGATTTTCTCAAAGCCTTTCAACCAAGCTAAGGCTGGGATTGAGAGAGAAACGACGGTTTGAGGCTGGCCAGAAGCGGTCAGGGTGAGGTTATTGGTGATACCGGGAAAAAATTGAAGAAAGCCAGTGCGTGGCATATCCAATATCAGCTTTAAACGCCCTTTACCTTCACTGACACCCCAACCCAGCGCAACGGCACGGAGACTCGTCACGCCCCATTTATCCCATTGACTGATTATATCGGGGGGGAGACTATTCAGCAATATAGGTGACAAACGCTGGAAATTGATCCACTGAAAAAAACCCTGTGCGCTAGTATCCACCTGTTTTTCCAAATCAAACATCGGATGGTGTGTAACCGGCGCAAGGCCCGCTAGGGTTTCTTTAAAAATGGCTTGATTGGCTGTGAGGCCTCCCATGAAATAAACCGTTCGAGTGTTCAGATTATAATGCATAAAAAGCGGCAACTGCGCTGCCACCATTAAAAGTCCATAACCGTCTTTTGAAAGCGGATTAACGAGACTCAAAGCGTCAGTCTTGGCAACCAGTTGTGTTAGGAGCTGATTGAAAGCCTCAATCGAAGTCAAATCCAGCTTAGCTGAAATCAGGTGATTGGCAAAAGGCGGCGGCATCTGTTCAGGGAGTAAAGCCACAGCTTCTATGGGGGAACGCAAATGATGGAGAAACAAGCGCAAAGCAGGGTGGATATCCGCTTGGCTGAGATTCAACAGATTCTGATAAATCGCAGCTTCCAAGTTTTGGATTTGCTGAACATGCTGCTCATTTGCCAAGGCCTCATTTAACACACTACCTTTAGGGGAAGAGAGAAATCCCCAAGGATTGGGAATACGCAGATAGCTGATAGCATCAGGCGGGAGGCTATTTCTCAAAGAGGCTGGCTCAGAAAGGGGCGCACTCTGAAGTAAATTGGGACAGAGTAGCGCTATCAAAACAACCCATTTTTTGTTCATTGAAACACATCCTAAGTTAAAAAATGAGCTTGTAAAATAACTGATATTGAAATCAGATGTCAAGTATTTTGGCGATGATCTCAAGGCTTCGTCAAAGGCATATGCGAGTATATAACGACAAGGATTGTTTATAATAAAGGATAAGATCGGAACAAAACTAAGATCATCAACAATATAACTACAAATTATAAATAATCCTTGTCGTTATATCTTTTAGTTTAACCTCCTTATCCAAAGACGCTCCGTTTAATTCCCATATCCGTTGTACTCAATACCCGTTCTTATATATAATCCCTACCCTTATTCATATTTGTCACAGGCGAAAATAGGCTATGCAAGAAATCAAACAACACACGATACACCTGTTGCTAAAATGGCAACTCATTGTTTTTATGATGTTTATTTTTTTTAGAGACGCGAGTGTTTAGAGACGCGAGGCATCGCGTCTCTACTTAAAATGCCGAGTACTAAATAGTGGCTTACGTCGTTTCAAACAGGCCATTTTACCGGCCCACTTGAAACAACAACATCAGTTGTGACAGGTTGATTCTAGGATAACCGCTTCACAAGCTGTCTCAGAATGGCAAGCATTAGCGACGGGTGGTATAGAAACTTATACCTTTCCCGGTGAACATTACAGCCTCCTACAGGAACCAACTGTCAAGCTTTTAGGTGAAAAATTGGGAGCTTATCTTAATTAGCATTCGTTTTCTGTGAACTTTGCACGGAAGCAGGTTCGCCTAGAATAAAAACTGCCCGGTGGTTGAAATTTCGCTTTGCCGCTTATCAATGTTGCTTTTTATTTCAAGCTTATTTTTAAGCTTTTCTTGTTTTCTAGACAGCGAGTAATTTATGAATAATCCAATTATTGAGGCTGTTGCCGCAATAATTGCTGCTACTAATGTGGCAACTCCTTTATCTATTGTTGTGATAGCTTCTATCATGTTTAACCACCTTAGATTTCAACGCCTAAGCTAATCTATGCCGAAACGCGTAGGGTGGATAAGGCGTAAGCCGGTATCCACCTTATGAAATTTGTTTATGGTGTATGACGCTTTGCTTATACAGCCTGCAAATTACAAAATTTATGCGGCTTACGAGTTATTACCATTTTGCCCAGCGTCGCATTCAGCGGCTTGTCCGCTGCAATGTGTTGTTAGCTCTTGCTTGATAATTGCGATCCTATGCCTTGCTGAAAATCTTCAATGACTCGTCTTTCGAATACACCATCAGCAAATTGACTCAATTCACTGTTCCGAAGAGTATTAATTACGACTTCCAAGTCATCATCTTTGCCAAATAACTTATTCTTTAATAATTTTTCTGATATTTCAGTAGGTAATCCATACTCTTCTAGTGAAGAAAATGAATTGGGTTGAAACAAGTGCTCAATGGATACTGCAAAGGAGATATAGTTACACCCTTTTAAGCCCCTCTTAGTCAATACAAAATTTGCTACTTCACTCAGAGCCATTAAGTATTTGGGATAATTAAATGATGCCCATCCTCGAAGAAAGGCAAGTACATCTTCCACTGCATCATCTGGTGATTTACCCTTGCCATATTCTATTTGGCTTTTAATCATCTCTCGCCGAAACTGAGGAACGTTTCGAGTTTTATACAATTTCCAAATCCACAGAGTCATCATATCTGCACTATGCATTGAACTACGTTTTGCTGAAACGGCACCGCCTAACGGAGTCCAAATAATTTCTGAGGTAAATTTAATGTCTTCATATTGTGGGCGAGATGACCATGAGCATTTATTAAGTTCACTAACATCCAAACTGAATAGATATTCTGCTGTATTCAGCAAATATTCCGGCTCGACACTGGAAAGCTGTTTTAAAAGGTCAATTGGCAATATTTCTTGATTGATTAATTTATCAACTTTTTCCCTAAGTGATTCAGGTATGTCGTTCTGTGAAATCTGAATCAATAAGCTACTAGGTGTTGTTTCGGTTGGATTTATAGCGGGCATATCTACAAATGGCAACTCTTCTTGAGGCGGAGCATCAAAAACATACACATGTCCAATAAAATGCCTGAACATACGCCCAGAACGTCCTCTGATGTTATTAAATGTAAAAAAATCTAACGGTTTTCTATTAAGTTTGTTGTCATAAATAATGACATTCTTAGCAACGGTATTCACCCCTTCAATTAGTGTTGAAGTACAGAAGAGTATCTTCAACTTCCTTTCGTCGAATGCCCTCACCATAAATCGTCCAAGAGATCGGGGAAGTCGTCCGTGATATATCCCAATTCCATGCTTGAGTGCAACAGATACGAGCCATTGATTATGGTAATGAGCTGCCGTCCATCTTGCTGCCTCAATCAATTCCTTATCACAGGACATTTCGACTGATCGTAGATCGAAGTATGCCTTTAGTATTTTTCTTGTACTGGCAGGAGACTGACAGTAAACCATTGTTTGCCCATCTACCGTGTCTAATAGTTTTGCTAGAGCCTCTTCCTTGTTTGGTTTTTTAGGCTCCATATGAAGCTCTATCGCCACGGTTTGGAAGTCTTCAATTAGGAAACTACAATCAAGTTTCTCTTTTACTATATCTGGAATTGCTCTTATTGATGGGCCAAGCATATAAAACTGGGCACCAGTATTTGACAGCTTGAGAAAGGCTTGATTCAATAGTGTCGCTCGCTCTCCTTCGTTAGAAATGGATAACTTATAAAATTCATCGATAGCGAAAAATTCTATCTCTGGTATTTCATTCTCCATCGCAAGAAAGCGTTCCTGTGTGAATACAAATATATTTTTTTTTCCCTGCTTCTGATTACTTGACGTAATTACGGAATATTTATCCATAAAACGCGACATGCGCCGCCTTGTTTCCTCTACCAGAGCCAAAGTAGGAACTATTAGCACAATATTTTTGAAATCTTTTGCAGAAATTGTAATATCAATTAGCAAGCTTTTACCAAAAGACGTGGGGGCACTAAGAATGATGGACTCGCCTGCCATAAGCTTGCGTAAGACTCGTGCTTGTGAACTGTGAAGTACGAAATTATCCATTATCCCATCGGCACGATGAGCTGCATGCAGAATGGCCCTTCGCAAAGAAAGTTCATCCAAGTGAGCAACGTATGGGTATAAACCAACTTGCATTGCTAATTCGTCAACTATATCTTGGTATCCTTTTTCAAGCTCATCTCGTTTTTCCAATAGACGAATTACAAGCTCACGACCTAAATTGGCATTGGATGTGCATATACTTGATATTGAAGACAATAGTTGAAAGGGGTTTGTTAGCCATTCATTTGACTCAAGTTGTGCCTTTATTTGGCGAGAATCAATCATATTTGCAATGCCTTAAGTCGAAGATCAAGAGCAGATATCAGCTCTTTCTTTTCTTTTAGTGGAATTAAAATGACATGAACAGTGAATGGAAAGGCTTGAGCGAAACGTGCTTTATATCCGGTATTTAATTTTTTTCTCATGTTGTTATAAGCTTTAATTACTTCGGTGCGAATATTATCTTTATACTCTTGATCACCTATTTTACTATTTTGAACTACTTTACTGTCATAGGTTAATAAAATAGGAATACATACTTGTTTAAAAACTGAATCTAAAGAAATATTTTCATGTAATAGTTCTTTTAACGCATCTGCTTCAGGCGACAAAGGATCAATTTTGTTTTTAATTAAAATAAATTCAGATTTCAAATAATCAGTTTCTAAGTGATCAATTATTTCTTTAGAAACATCATAAATTGCCCGGGTAACATTGTTATAAAATTTCGTCTCGCCAATCCATAGTTCAAGGCCATCGTCTTTTCTTACTACGTGGACCGCATCAAACCCTTTAACAGTATCATTTACTGCGCTTTTATAGTAAATTTTGCTGACAGCAGGAAGTGTATTATAAATTTGTCGAATTGCAATATGAAGTAATATTTCTCCGAATTCACCACGTCGACCATACTTTTCTGTTTGGTAAACGATTTTCGCGGCTTTTTTTGTCATTCGTAGCGCGTTGTGATGCCCAATTTCATTCAACTCTGAATGATTCAAGGCAAATTCTGGCAGCCATTCCATCATGTGGTCAGCTAACTGCTCATTCCTCCATTCACCACGCTCGAAACCAGCACAAAGAGCCAAATTGTCACCAAGGCTGTCAGCTTTATGAAAAATTAGATTGAGAAAATAATCTGGATGATTCATTGATTGTTACTTTCCTATTGAATGTTAAGAAGTTATTTACATATTTTTGCAGAATAGATCACTCCATCCACCATGTCAAGCACGTTTAAATCTAAAACTAGCGTGTAGAGTGGATAAAACGTAAGCCATCACCCACCTTATGAAATTTATGGTGTATGACGCTTTGCTTATACACCCTACAAATAACAAAATGTATACGGCTTACAAATTCCCCCAGAATACACCACTCCATCCACCATAACAAGCACATTTCGAGTCAAGTAGGGGGACAACATCATTTTGTGTCCACCAAAACATTGCTTTGTTACCATTACTTCAACATCAAGTATAAAGTACAAAACTCATTTTAACAAACATTAAAGCAAACTACAAAATACTTTTCACTTTAATAACCCCAATTAGCTACTTGAAACTTTATCCTATAGTCACTATGTTATAATCTTATAGAACGTTTGTTATATCACTTGATGTTCAAGTTATAGTCTACTCAAATTTTAATATAGATAAACTTGATGTTCAAGTTTTTGGTAAGCTGTTAATTTAAAAATATATAATTATTTTGTGTTCAAAAATTAATTTCAATAAAAATCAATGAGTTGCACTATCTAAACACTCAATCTGTGATTGCTGCAAAGCCAAATAACCTCAAAAACTTGAACATTGAGATAAATGACATTAAAAATAAAATAGTTACAACTGATTTGCTTAAGTCAACTGTCAACTGGAGTGTGACCATCATTTGATGTGAGTGGTGTTTTTAAAAACTATTTGGATTGTAGGGGCAAGCCACGCACCGTCATGAAGAATAGAAAAATAGTGGACAGACCACGATTTATCTCTAACTAATCCTTGCAGCCTTTGCCTCAAGCCGCGCGGCTGAAGAGAGGTGTTAGAAAATAGTCGTTTTGCAATGGGTAATGATATTCAATAAATAAAGCTTTCTCTTAGTGCCGAAGAGTTCAATTTCATATTGAGTTATCAACTGGCAAGTAGAAGGCAGTTTATTAAACTCTCCAAAATACGGGAGCAATTGATAGCTAAGCGTCACCAACTTCAAAAGAGCCCGTATTCTGTTGACGCTATACAATTTGGATGCCTTGCTTGTTAATATATCCAGAGAAGCAAACAAAGATAATAACCCTCCTAAAATAAAATATTTGTTGGATAGGTTGTTTGGTAAACTTGCAGATAAATACAATTCAAACTTAGAATTTTGAGTGGAGATAGACTCATTTTCTAACTTGGCGCTCAATGCCGACCACCCGCCGTTGGGTTTTTCTGGTTTTGGCTAAGTGGCGGCTTAGCGTTAGCCCTTCGGGATTGGGCAATGGATATTGGAGAAAGAATGAGAAATACTTTCAAAAAATTGAAAAATATGACGCATGCCTTTAAATGGATGCTTGAAGGGAGTAAGAATTGAGCTACACTGTTTTAACGTCAAGGGAGAGAGAAGAGCTGGTTGATACTTTTTTCCGATTAAAGGGAATGGGCGAGCGTAATCCTACCGCCAGGATGGAGGCTATGACTGCTCTTCGATGCCTGAAGGCTGTTCACTCCAACGCTATAGAGGACAAAAGTGTGGATAGAATTTTTCTTCAGGTCCTGCTCCACAATGCAGGAGTGCCCGATAAGTCGCTGATTTCTAAGCACTATTTCAATGCGTCGACTGAGCTAAGGGGTCAGGAGAAGATGCTTCGTCGGCTTGAGGATAAGGCGGTTGAAGGGGAAGAATTCTCGATTTCTTTTTTGCTCGAAATGCATAGAACCGTCTTTAGGGAGAGTATGCAGGAGGCATCTGGCAAATTCCGCCAGGATGAGGTTCGGATAAAGGGAATGGCGCATCGGCCACCCCATCATTCAAAGATAGCGGAGATTCTGCATCAACAGTTTCAAAGCATCAACGAACGACTCTTCAGTATTGGGCTAGTAACACGAACTAATTTTTTTGATGTCCTGCGAATCTCCGCTGAGATTCACTACCTCATCGCCAGTGTTCATCCCTTCGAGGATGGGAATGGGCGCATTGCAAGAGCAGCCGGAGATTACGTTATGCTGAATCGCGGATTTTACTATGACGTAATCATGACAGATTACAGAGATATTTATCTTGATTCATTGGAAGAATGCACGGCTATTGATGTTACTCCACTTTTGAGGTTTATTGAGTACAGTTACCTTGAGACGTTGAAGCGAATTTCCGGCTTCTTCCAGCTAGCGAGCGTAGCTGGGTAGGCGCTTCGCTGCAACCCAGCCCTTTCCTAATTAATGGGTATCAAACTCGATTTATATTAATCAAGAAAGTCCTAACTAATCCTTACAGCCTTTGCCTCAAGCCGCGCGGCTGAAGAGGGGTGTTATTTTGATGAAACGCTCCCCCCTTCTGCTAGTCCAAGTCGCTTCGGGCGGTTGGAACGATGGATAACCAAACGTTCTCGCTACCCATTTACGTCCCTGGAAAATGTCGCTCCACTTGGGCATTATGTTTCGCAGGAAATAATATGAAAGTATTAATAATAATTGCAATTGCAATCGTCTCGCAGATTTCAGTGGCTAAAGATTTATCATGCTTACTTCAACAGCATAAAGAGTGGCTAAAACCATCTGATACTTGTCCAGCGGATGTTATTTCAATGAGAAACGATGATATTGATTATATAGAGGGGTTGTGTGACTCAAAAATAGAGGAATGCCTAAAAAGATGTTCTAGCGGTAACGGAGAGTCATGCTATAACTTGGCACTTACATTGCAAGCTGAAAAATATAAAAAATTCGTGCAGTACAGTGAAGCCCTATTTCTGAAATCATGCCAACTTGGTTCTATTTCGGGATGCACAAATAGGGCAGCTGGAATGCAGATTTACATTGGAAAGGAGAGCTTGGATTGTGCAGTACGTACATATGAGAAGTCGTGTGAGCTAGACGATCCTTGGTCTTGTACAATGTATGGTTACCATTTAGCAACGGGAAAAGGCATCACTAAAAATTTAAAGAAATCGCTTAATGTTTTTAAAAAGTCGTGTAGATACGGCAAGGATGATCCTGCATGTCAACGCGCAACAGAGTTCTCAAAACAAATTAAATCAGCACTAGAAAATAGATAAAAACATAACAAAAAAATATAGCAGACCTCCTTCGTAGGCTGCTAATTTATGCGTTATCCTGATGAAACGCTCCCCCCTTCTGCGCTTAGTCCAAGTCGCTACGGGCGGTGGAACGATGGATAACTAGGCGTTGGAGCGGACAATTTACGTCCCTGTGAAATGTCGCTCAACTTGGGCATTAGTGAGTCAAGCTCCTGTGGTGGCAACTCATAATAAGTAGTTACACATTGGAGAGTATAAAATGCAGTTAGTAAAAATATTAACTTTGCTTATCGCAGTTGCATGGTTTCAAAAAGTTGCAATTGCAGAGGATAATGTAAAATATCACGATAATCTCCTGATTATACCCAGCGTAGATATTTCTGAGCAGGTTGGTCGGTTTCAAAATGTTCTATTTGAACTGAATGAGCAAGGAATATGGTTGTTGCGGGATTATCAAGAGACTCTTAAATTTACCTATATAGACAATGTGAATCTTGTTACAACCGATTCTTTTCCGGTTCAAGTTTTTTTGCAAGTTAGTGGACACTTTATCGGATGTGGTGGTTTGGGTGCAATCAATAAGCGTTTGGTTGGAGAGCAATTTGAAATTTCAATTAATGAAGCTCCCGGACCTGACCCTATGGAGTTTACATGTACGGCAGATATTAAGCCATTTAAAACAACCATTGCTTTACCTGTTTATGGATTAGAGGCTGGTATTTATTCATATAAAGTTAATGGTCGTGACTTGAGTAGTGGCGAAATTATCAGTCCCACTGGAACATTTGAACTCAAAAAGAACAATTACACAAATCAATTCACCTCATTTGAAGAGCGTTTTAATACTGTTCAAAATGGTATAAGTCGCCAAGAAGTTATAAAAATACTGGGGGTACCACAAGGGATTAAAAACCTTGAAATAAAATATAGACCTTTTTGTAGTGAACCATTACTTGATGTTGGTAGTCTATATGAACAATGGGAGTATGGAGTAGATTCAAGCTCTCAAAGTCCTTCAGGGTATGTTGTCTGGTTTTCAAAGAGTAACACGCCATCAGAGTGGAAAACGGTTGGTAAAGGTAATGGTTATAGTTGTATTTAGAACTCGTAGAATGCAGTGAGGTAATGAACTGCATCAAAAGTTTCATTAATCAAGAAAGTCCTAACTAATCCTTACAGCCTTTGCCTCAAGCCGCGCGGCTGAAGAGGGGTGTTATTTTGATGAAACGCTCCGCCCTTCCTGCGCTTAGTCCAAGTCGCTTCGGGCGGTTGTCGCTCAGGATAACAAGGCGTTGGAGCAGACAATTTACGTCCCTGGAAAATGCCGCTCAACATAGGGCGTTATTGATGCGGTGGAGAATGTGAGGCGTGAGACTTGGTATGATTTAAGTAGATGTTATGAAGAAGTTATTGGGAATTATGATAGCGTTTTTTGTAAGTACTGAACCCTAAATTTTCAGGTATTTGTAATAGAAGCAACCAGAAGATGAGCAACCAGAAGAGATTGCCCTTTGTGGTAAAATACCTGTTGTGCTTCAATACTTAGAAGGGTAGGCGTAATGAAGAGCAGAACGAGGAATCTTGTTGAAAGATTTATCGTTCTACTCAAAATGACAAAAAGACTGAATTATGCTCTTGGTTATCGTTTAGAGCATTCTATTTAATCATGATATAATGGCACCTTCTTTAATTGTTCATATCGGGCTAAATCATGCTCTATCCAGAGTTCAGCACCGGTTTCCTTGAGAATCTTCTCAATGTGAACCATCGATTTGAGGCTTTTCTCTTTATCTACATTGAAAGAAGGCACAAGCCTTTTTTCCCTGCTGATGCGGAAATGATAGAGATCACCCGATAGCACAATCGGTCCGGTTTTCTCCAAATCAAGAAACAATACCTGATGACCGGGCGTATGCCCCGGGGCTGGAATGAGCCGTACCCGACCATCTCCGAACACATCGTACTCACCATTGAGGATCACTTTGTCTGCATGACGAAGATTTTCATACAGCTTAACATCAAAAGCCGGCACAGTCACTTTTTCAGCAAAAGCGGCATCGTATTCATCCTTCTGGATGAGTAACTTCGCCCCTTTAACGTCATTGGCGATCCCAACATGGTCGAAGTGCAGATGTGAAAAGGCCATATAATCGAAGTCATCCATGTCCAGATCGATTTGGGCCAACTGCTCTTGAAACGTCTTGTTAAGCTGCATACGCCAGCCTTTCTTTTCCTGCCAACCATAAGCACCGCCAGCCAGACTACTTGAGGGTAGTCCGCCTTCCCACAATAGCCTACCTTTCTTGTGTTCAATGACATAACAGGGCACAAAGAGATCACGCACAGTGGTTTCACTGGCAGAAATCCCAAAAAACTTCAAAGTGTCATCGTCATAGTTCAATCACTCAGTCATGAAGAAGGATATAGTTTGGTGATGGTAGCCGTCGATAAACATCTCGCGGCTGCTATTGAACTGTTGCCCACAGTGCGCCCTGAAGCAAAGGCGATTATCAGCCGTTTAAAACAACGCCAAAACATCAAAGCCACCTATATTATCTCCGGCGATCATGACATACCAACGAAAAAACTAGCCAAAGCGCTCGGCATCGATCACTATTTTGCCGAAACCTTGCCAGAAGACAAGGCAGGTATCATTGAGCAATTACAGCAGGAAGGGCATTTTATTTGTTATATTAGTGATGGTATAGCGGTTCCCGATTGCATAAGGTACAATTTTAGAGGCAGTGATGGAAGCCATTTTTGGCATCGTCAGGGGTAATCGTTTTTAAAGCATATGCTATCGCTTGGTAAAGTTCCTCTGTACTTGAAATAACGGTTTTTTTGATAAAACTTTTGACCTTAGACCAAATGTGTTCAATTGGATTTAATTCAGGCGAATATGGCTTCAGAAATATGACCCAGGCCCTGGTCTCTTCAATCATAGCAATAGCCTCTTCATCGTAATGGCTTTTAGCATTATCAAAGATAACAACATTAGAAGGGGTTAATACCGGCACCAGAAATTCTTTGACAGGCAAATAAAAAAGCGGTCAAAGTTCCTTCATAACAAAAGGCTGTCAAGATGCCATCTGTTTTTAAAGCACCAATCGTGCTAATTCGGGTACCACGATTCAAGGAATTTTCGCAATGAGCCCGTTGACCTTGAGGTGAACGAGCATGACTACGAGTTAGGTTTCTAACACAACCTGTTTCATCAATAAAAATAAGAGCTTTTGGGTCTTCGGTGTCAATATTTTTGTCGTAGTCCTGCCGCTTTTTTTGATTGTCGGGCGAATGTTTTCTGGGATCGAATAATGTTTTCTTTTTTCGAGTGAGTTTTAATTTGGTTAAGTTCCTATCAATTGTTGATTTACTAACGGGTTCAAAATGTTTGTTATACTCACCCTCGAATTTCATCGAGGGTTAAATCTGGCCGGATTGAAACTAATTCCTTTATGAAAGTTTGGCCTCTCGTCATAACAGAAGGAGGATGTCCACCTCCATGTGGTTTTGGCAGCAATTCTAATTGTCTGATGCAAAATTCGTTTTTTTTCGTTTTTTATAGTATAGCCTCACCCAATTCCATAAATTTTATTTATGAGAGAGAGATTTTGAGCAATTGCTATTAATCAAACTAATGTTGATTATTTAATATGGGAAATTTTTCCAATTTTTTCTCAATATTGGCATGAATTACCAGATTTTGGGCCAAACAATCCCCTGAAAGCTCAAAGTGGCTTCTGGCAAAATAACTACTTAAATAGAAAAAAGTCTGGATTGGTTTATTTTATCCAGTATCTAAAAAAATATCTGAATCGGAACCCATTTTTGGTTCAAGTCTCAGTTTTTTTAACATAAATTGCAGCAACTCATCCCAACTTTTAAAATAGTGATATCTTGTTAAAGCCCGAATATCATCAAAAAATGTTGTACGAGGTCCTAATCTTTTTTGATACAGCTGATATCTGGAATCCATCATTTCCATAACCGTATGAAATAAAAACGCTAATATATTTAAAGTTAATAACAGAGATGATAAATGTTTTTCACCATGACCAAAATTAGGTTCTAAATGATAACCTTTTGTTTTCAAAATGTTATTATTTTCGTTTTCAATTTTCCACCGGGCACGTCCTGCTTTGACAATTTCGGCAACGTTTTCCAATGTTATAAGATGATTAGTAACAAAAGAATTTTGGTAAATCTTTTTTCCTTTTTCGTTAGTGATAACTACTTCACACCAATTGACTATTAAGGCATCATCTCCATCGCGTAGCGGAACATCGTTTACAAAACGATAGGTGTAAGTTTTGGTCTTTTTACCAATACGATGTTTAGTTTTTTGCAAAGTTGTGTGTCCGGTACTTTGTAAGCCATCGACCCATTCATATAAAGTTTGGTGGGAATCTGGCTTACACACCAAAATAAAATTCTTTTCCGCAATCTAAAATGAGTTGACATAAGGGTTGGCGGCTATATAAATCATCCCCCAAGATTGTGGTTCCTATACCTTTGTAACGATTGGCATACTTTAAAAATCATCGGATCAAAGCCGCATTTTCGCAGTCTTGTTTGTTAGAACCATCTTGTGGGGTGATAAACTCCGGCTCTAGCGAGATAACCTGATTACAATCGGCTGAAACAATTACTGGTGTAATTGCTGAGTGTGAGTAAGTTATTGTGCCGTTTTTATGATGTTTGGTGCTACATTGTTCGCAATGAATGGTCTTTGATGAATGATATTGTGTACCATCATCGGTGCTCAAGATATTTCCATTTATACTTTTAAAGCGAGACAAATGACCTGTTTCTTCTAAAGCATCGAAAATGTATGAAAAAACAGGGAAAACTTTAGCCAGCTCGACCGAATCAAGAAGCTTTCTTATCGGCCATTGTTGGAGGGAATTTTTTCTACCGAAAATAAACTTTGAATGTTATTACACCCGCTTTGTTCTTGTTTATTTCTTTCCCAAGCTAAAAAAGAAGGATTTTGCATGAAAAATACTGAAAAGGCACTTACAGCGGCATCCTCCATTGTATATATAGTTTGTGGAGCCCTCTTCCTGAAATCGGGCAGACCTTTAAAAATAGTACGTAAGTATTTGACAAGTTCTGAAAATTATAGTTTTTCCATCGAAGGTTTAAATGGGTAACTCATTTCGGTTCCTCATAAAAAAAAATTATAGTTCTGCCTTATTAAAAATTTATTTTGACTCAAATTTGGGATAAAAACAAGACAATTAGAATTGCTGTGGTTTTGGGGCAACTTGACCGGTTTGCTTAAACCGTTTTAGTAAATCAGCCACAAAATTTTTTGAGACTTTAAAACGGTCTGCTAATTTCTGCATTGATCCTTCGCTGGATCATAAGCGCTCACTACTTTTTGACGTAAATCTATCGAATAGGGTTTTGGCATTGGAAACTCCACTTATTAATTATTGAAATCAAAATTTAAGGTTTAAAACTTTAGGTTAATATTTTAGCATTATTTTATACCTTATTCAATCGGGAACCGCTATATCAAAGTGCCAACATCGAAGGGGTTGAATGTGAATAGCCACAGGTGCAACCTGTGGAAAATGTGGGTGGTACGCGCCAACCCCGAGGTTGAATGTGAATAGCCACAGGTGCAACCTGTGGAAAATGTGTTTTAGAGCATAGGCTCAGGAGGTGGTGGTTTGTTAGAAAAAAATATGATATTGGCATATTCCGTTTTTACTAATACCAAAAGTAAGACACAAATGAATATCAACACGGAAATAACCAGTAATTGGTTATATTTATAACTACCAAAAATCACTCCCTGCCCCGGAGCCGGTATTTTATTAAGTTCACACGGGATGTTAGAAGCTTGACAGAGTTCTCGAATGTGCCTTATATGGATCACAGGCACAGACTTTTTAGCAAACCTGATCATAACATTGTCAAACCCAAGGGTTGGTTCCGACATCACTTTATTCAGTCCCGGTTTGAAAAACTTTTTGCTGTAACCCGCAGAGATGGTACCACCTCCAACGTTGACATAAGCTTTAATGTCATTATTCCCAGCATATTTGGAATAGATTTCCATCCTTTGCTTTAAATTGTATAGTTCGATTTTTGTGTGGATAAATTCAAGCTTATTCCTGCTTATTATATTTTTAAGTAGTTGTATTCCTTCACTTTTAAGGCTACTCCCAATATCTTGCCCACCTCCCAATGAAGCCGCTACAGAATGATTTGAAATAACCCCTTCCTCATTTAAAATCCGGTTCATGTCAGGCCATGACAATTCGGGAATATTAGCCCCATAACTTGAAGCAACCACACTGTTGATAGCAATGACTTTAAGCTGCATGATTTCTGCTGCCGCGAGCACAGCAAGATTTAATGCCGGAAAAGAACCACTGAAGCCGGCAGCTATCGTATCCCCTTTTTTGACCCCAGCTTGTTTGTAAAAGTCAATCATTACCGCTGCCCAATTCGGGTTAATTGTGATCTGTTTATATTCACGATGAGAAATGATAGTCGTAATTGGCGAAAAAGGGATGCCTATCAAACCTGACTTCATCTCGGCTTTTTCATTGTCTGTGTCATCGGCAATGTGTGTCTGATCATCATCGGTGTTTTCATCACTAATGTGTTCCATACGGTAATGATCTATCACATTCATCCCCTTTTTCATCAGGGTAGCCGCCTCAAGTTTTTCCTCATAATGGGAAGCGGGTACATAAATTTTAAAATGCTCGACGCAAAGAAGACCGACTAACGCGACGAATGCCACAGCCAAGTCTACCCGCCAATCAAGTTCACATGATTTCCAGTATAATTTTTTCATAAAACCTCTGTTTTTATAGGGATCGTGTTCAGACCTCAGAGGTTTTCAAAACCTCTGAGGTCTTTTCCTCCCACCGCGGGAATACATCCGTTTACGGGACCATCAAAAGGATAAGAAGCAATTTAACAATAACACTGCACGTAATAACGCTTGATAAAGTTGTGATGACACCATAAGAGTCCATACTTGAAGCAATCAGTCCCGGGATAATATAGCCAATCACATCAATCCCCGCTAGCTCTGTTTCTCCTATATAGTGACCAAATACCAATATATTAAAGAAATATCCGAAGAAAAAACCCAACAGGATTGTAATGGCCTTTTTCCGTCTACCATAGATGATAAGCACATAACTAAAACGGCTGACAATAAAATAGGTAAACCAACTCACACCGAATGTAGCCACGAGGTTTAACGGATTATCCATATAAAGCGCAATATATCCCGGCACAATTATCCCGCCGGGATATATCCCAACAATCATTGAAAATAAAAAGCTTACAACGATACCAATAGCGATTGATGCGGTTAAAATACTTTCTGCCATTTATGCTTCCTTATTTTGTCAATTTAGCTCGATTGCGAAAAAAACGGAGCAGTTCCAATCCTTCGTCCTTTATATTACCAATACCAACCACAACTGATGAAGAGCCTGATTCATCCATTATGATTTCAAATATCGTTTCTAACTCGGCTCCCTCAGCATTGAGAAAAAGCGTAGGACTTAATCCCTGTTTTATAGCCGTCTTTATCAGAAAAAAACACTGCGAACCGATGACGATATACTTATCAGCCGGCTTCCACAGAGCGAGTGATTCAGCTATCTGTTTTGAACGGGGTAATCGATCTGCTCTTGTGTTTATGACCATGATTTTGCGTTGTTTTTCTTTATGACGTTCAATAGCACTCTCCCAAAGGCTTTGAGAAGTTTTTGGATCGTTGGCTGCAAAACCATTAATGAAAACAACTTGCTTTACCCCATAAAAATCAACATGATATTCATGCGTAGCGCCCACATCGGGTACCACCTGATACATGCCTTTTAAGGCAGTCTCCTTTGGGACGTTTAAGGATTGGCACACTGTCATCGCTAAAGCGACATTTTCCTTATGTTCCATATAAGAAAAATGACGCATTTCCTCATCGGAGATATTGTCAGCCTCTTGTTCAGAAACAACGACTAGCTCGCTGTTGCGATCCTGACAAGCCATTTGAAACTCTGGCATATAATTCCGTTCACAGGTAAACAGCTTGGCATTTTTTGGAGTCGTTCCAAGAAGAGCCAGTGTCACATCTCGCTCCGTAGGGCCCATCACATCAAGATGATCAGCCCGCGTATTGATTATTATGCCATGCGTTGATTTAATCATATTCAGTTCAGTGACGGACTGAATAGCAGGATTAAGTGCCATACATTCAATGACTAACACATTCGCCTTATTTCTAGCCGCAAATGAAATCACCCGCAACTGTTCAATAATATTGGGATGATGTTCTAGTCTGTAAACCGGCAGTTCTACACCTTGATCAGTTATTACCCGAGGCAGCGTGCCAGTTGTTTTTGCAACAACTTTGAACCCCGCTTCTCTAAGTGCCGCCGAAATCAATCTTGTGACAGAAGATTTACCTCGGGTTCCATTGACATGTATTCTAACGGGAATCGACTTCAACTTCTTAATATGAACAAGAGATTCTAAAAGAAGATAAAGCAAGAAAACAATTGTTGAAACAGTGACTATTGCAAAAACATTCATATATAAATTAAATATATAGAGTCTTAATCAAAATGATTATACGGTATAGTTACACCCATTTCGCTAAATCATACTTTGCGACAGGGCATAACTCCGCTTGTAGTGACGTTGAGCTAACAAACAACTAGTAAGTACTGAAGCATAAATTTTCAGGTATTTATAATTAATAAATACGAAGCAACCAAGTTTGCGGTAAAATACCTGTTGTGCGACCCGTTTCATACAAAGTGCAATAAAATGCACGTAATATGAGCTCAATATGACTGTTTAGTCGTCATATTGTGATAATTCAAAGATTGTGAGGTTAAAAGCTACCTTAAGATGACCTAAAGTCTACGTCAATTCCCTTATTGGTTTCACTGATAAGATACTGGTAAAGCAGGGAATAATGTGTTGTTTAATGGATTAGCCTATTAAATGATGCTAGACAATCAGATATGATAACGCAAGAAATTATCAATGTACATAAAACGTCTTCATTTTAGGCGGAAACAAGCTAAGTCGTAGTCCGTGTTTGGTAAGAAAATACATACCACAAATAAGGAGTGATATGATAGGTATTGGTTTCGTAAGAAGCATTGCCACGGCGTAAAGATAATATCTAAGTCTGAATATAGCCAATCTTTGGAAACGGGGTAATTAAGTTTATTAGACTCATCAAAGCAAAGAACTGCAATCGGTGAGTGGAGTTTATCAAACTTCAATAGATAAGCTTAACAGGATTGTATAAAAAGCAAACGACTGAATGTAATGTTCAGTATAAGCTGACGTATACATTGTCAACGAAGAACGATACAATTAACTAAATAATTCAGTACCCAAAACATGAAAAAGTTTCGGAATAGAAATGAAGCTTATGACGATACGGAATGGCAGAATATAGATTGGAAGTTTGTCAGAAAGTATACGAGGCGTTTAGAGAATAGTATTGCAAAGGCTGTAGAGTATCATGATTTCACGCAAGTTAAGAAGCTTCGTAGAATTTGGAACTCAAGCAAACTCGTTAAATTATTAGCTGTCAGGAAAGTTACTCAAGATAATAGGGGTAAAAAGACAGCGGGTTGCGATAAGATAGTAATAAAGACTAATAAACAACGGTTAGAATTAGCCAGTAAGTTGGAATTAGATGGTAAGGCAACTCCTTTAAAAAGGGTATACATACCCAAACCTAATGGGAAAATTAGGGGATTAGGGATACCAACCATCGAGGATAGGGCCAAGCAAGAACTTTGTAAGGGTAGCAACCAGCCAATTTATGAAGTTATGGCAGAAGCCAACGTTTATGGCTTTAGACCGGCACGTAGCACTCACGATGCAATAGAAGCAATCTTCAACGGTATAAGCCTGAAACAAAAGTATGTGTTAGAAGGGGATTTGACTGCGTTCTTTGATAATATCAAACCTGAAGCAATTCTGGAGAGTGAAGTCATTCAAAGAACGGATAAGGATACCCAGAAACAGATACAAGCCTGGATTGAAGCTGGGGCAATAGATAAAGACGTATTCTGCGAAACGTCCAAAGGTACACCTCAAGGTGGAGTAATTTCACCTTTATTGGCTAATATAGCTTTTATGGGTATGGAAACAATGTTGTACGAATGGGTGGACACATGGAAAGGAAAGAAAGGTAATAATAGACAAAGCCTGACCATTAGTATATACGCAGATGATTTTGTTATATTGCACAAAGACAAGAAAGTAATTGAAGAAGCCAAAGTAAGAATAGCCAAATGGTGTATGGAAAAAATGGGAGTTGAGCTAAATGAAAGCAAAACGCATATAAGCCACACATCCACAGGTTTTGATTTTCTAGGTTTTAACATAAGAAACTACCCAGCGACGAATAATAAGCAAGGATTCAAAACCCTGATTAAACCTAGTAAAGATAGCATAAAGAAACATCTCAATGCTATTCATGATGTACTCAAAAGAAATAAAGCCGCCCCACAAGAAGCAGTAATCAGTAAACTAAACCCAATCATCACAGGATGGGCGAACTATTTTAGCCACGTAGTATCAAAGGAAATCTTCAGTAAGATTGACAATGAAGTATGGCTGAAAACTTGGAAATGGGCTTGTAGAAGACATAACAACAAGGGTACGAGGTGGATAAAGGAAAAATACTTCCTGAAGAACGGCACTAGGAATTGGGTTTTCATGACTGGGGTCAAGGGCAAGACTTATACTTTGAAGTTGCACAGTGACACAAAAATCGTGAGACATGTGAAGGTCAAAGGCACAAAACATATATTTGACGGGGACACCACTTATTGGGTTAAAAGAGGTCAAAGTGACCCAACGTTAAGCACAAGGGTTCAAAAACTCTTGAAGTCGCAAGACGGAAAATGTAAGTGGTGTAATCTTGAGTTTAGGTGTGATGATATAAGGGAAGTTGACCACATCAAGCCTAAAAAGGACGGGGGTAAAGATGTATATGCGAATCTACAACTCCTGCACGGACATTGTCATGATACAAAAACTCACCAATATACAGTGAAAGCCGAAAAGGCAGTTCTGAAAATAGGCGAGTGGAACGCAGTCAAATAACAATAGTTGGGAAAGGAGCCGTGTGAGGTGAAAGTCTCATGCACGGTTTTGAAGACGAGTTCTCTATGGCGACATAGAGGATTTAGTTTAACAAATCAATAACTTATACCTCAAATGTTCAATATTTCAGATTTTCGATAATCTCGACATATCGGGGCAAGCACAAGGGATTGCCCTACATATCCTCTATTTTTATAAATCAATCCACGCGCAAGCCTTTGAGATTAAAGCACTCCCATTCAATGACCCAGGTGCCCCCCAAAGGTAGTGATGATAA
>JAYQWI020000085.1:0-3167 GCA_035871815.2 Candidatus Parabeggiatoa communis | reverse complement strand
TCAGAACGTTTATTAGATGAAGCCACCTTATTTCTGCATCAAGTCGAGGCTAATTTATCAGCCCCCAAACGCCAAATGTTGCGGATGGTACATGATAAAGAATCCATTTTAAATCAGAAAAAGGTATTGATTGTCGATGATGATGTCCGCAATGTGTTTGCTTTGGCAACCGTGCTAGAAGAAAGAAACATGGAAGTGCTTGCTGGCAATAATGGCTTAGAAGCGTTAACTTTATTAGAAGAACATCGGGATATCAGTATTGTCTTAATGGACATTATGATGCCCGAAATGGATGGCTATGAAGCCATGCGGAAAATTAGACAGCAACCCCAGTATCGCAAATTGCCGATTATTGCATTGACCGCAAAAGCCATGAAAGGCGACAAAACGAAATGTATTGATGCCGGTGCGAATGATTATTTATCTAAACCGGTCGATACTGAGAAGCTGATTTCATTGATGCGGGTGTGGTTGTATCGGTGATTTTTTCCCTGCTTTCCAAAAAATCAATATCACGCAAAGACGCAAAGGCGCAAAGCGACTAATTTAGATATGATTATCTGATCTTCTCTTCTTAGCGTCTTTGCGACTTTGCGTGAAAATAAAATTTATTTAGAAACAAAATCAATATGACTCAATCCACTTTCTCAACTAACGCTTGGCAGGAAAGCCATAATATAGCGACTTTTGATGATCCACTTTTGCAGTGTCTCGTCATTTTAACCAAATTGCTCAGTAAACCGTTTTCTGCGGATGCACTGAAGGCCGGTTTACCGCTGGTTAATAATCGCTTTACGCCTGAATTATTTATCCGCGCCGCTGCGCGAGCGCATTTATCGGCCCGTTTAATTAAACGGCCTTTATCTCAATTTAACGAGTTAGTCTTGCCAGCGGTGTTATTACTCAAAGATGGACAAGCTTGCATACTCCTCAAATATATTGATAAAAAGAAAAAGTCGGTCGAAATCATTTTACCTAATACGGGTGAAGGGGTTACCACGCTGTCTGTCAAAGATTTAAAAGCGAATTATAGCGGCTACGCCTTATTTGCGCATCCCATTTACACCTTTGATGCGCGTACCGAAGACAGTGTCATGCCTCGCCCTCGTAATTGGTTTTGGGGCACTTTGATCAAATCTTGGCCGATTTACAGTGAAGTCATTATCGCTTCTTTCTTGATCAATGCATTTGCCTTAGCGTCGCCCTTGTTTGTCATGAATGTCTATGATCGCGTGGTACCAAATCATGCTATAGAAACATTGTGGGTACTGGCGATTGGGGTTGCTATCGTATTTGGCTTTGATTTAATCATTCGCACATTACGCGGTTATTTTATTGATATTGCGGGCAAAAAAACAGATATTCTGTTAGCCAGCATGATTTTTGAACATGTATTAGACACACAGCGCGTGGCTCACCCTCGTTCTGTCGGCGCATTTGCGAATCATTTGCACGAATTTGAAAGTTTCCGCGAATTTTTAACTTCAGCAACTTTAACGACCTTGATTGATTTACCTTTTGCCTTATTATTTATAGCAGTCATCTGGACATTACATCCTGAACTGGCACAGATTCCATTGTACACAATGCCGATTGTGATTTTCGTCGGCCTTTTGATACAATTGCCATTGCGTAAAGTGATTGAACAAACCTTTCGTGCGAGTACCCAAAAACAGGCTTTGTTGGTTGAAACACTCGCTGGTATGGAAACAATCAAAACCACTGGCGCGGAAGGGGAAATGCAGCGACGCTGGGAACAATTGATTGGACAAATCGCCCAATCCAGCCTTAAATCACGTTTATTATCATCACTTTACATTAATTTTGCTTTGTTTGCCCAACAGATGACAAGCATTGTTGTCGTCATTTATGGCGTGTATTTGATTGTCGAAGGTGATTTAAGCATGGGCGCACTGATAGCTTGCACCATATTAACCGGGCGAGCGTTGGCCCCTTTGGCACAAATTGCGGGCCTATTAACACGTTACCATCACGCTGTAGCGGCATTACAAGCTTTGAACCACATTATGAAAATGCCGATAGAACGTCCGCCAGGCCATCAATTTCTACACCGTCCGCAATTACAAGGCACGATTGAATTTAAACAAGTTGATTTCAGTTACCCAGAACAACCACAACCGAGTCTCACTCAAGTCTCATTTAAGATCAATACTGGGCAACGAGTGGGTATTATTGGCCGTATTGGTTCAGGTAAAAGCACGCTGGCCAAATTGATATTGGGCCTTTATCAGCCTCACAGCGGCAGCATTTTGCTAGATGGCGTTGACAGTCGCCAAATTGATCCGGCCGATTTACGCCGGAATATCGGCTACGTGCCACAAGATATTGAATTATTTTACGGCACGCTCAAGGAGAATCTTGTCAGAGGCGCGACATCAGTAGAAGACAGTGTGGTGCTACAAGCGGCCCAACTGGCAGGGGTAGATGAATTTGTGAATCGCCATCCATTAGGTTTTGACATGCCGATTGGCGAACGGGGAACGGGTTTATCCGGTGGACAACGGCAAGCGGTTGTGTTAGCGAGAGCGTTATTACTCAATCCGCCGATCTTGTTACTTGATGAACCCACTAATGCGATTGATAATCGGACAGAAGAACAATTAAAGGCGCGTTTACAACCCTATATGGAAGACAAAACGCTCTTATTAGTCACACACCGCATGTCGTTATTATCACTGGTTGATCAGTTAATTGTGATGGATGGGGGACAAATCGTCGCGATGGGCCCAAAAGAAAAGGTGGTTCAAGCCTTGTCAAGTGGGCAGGTGAAGATGTCAGTGAATTGATGGAACGTTGATTTGCTGATAACTGATAACTGATAACTGAGAAATCGACAACTTTGATATTAGTTTGCTATATGCGATATAATCAAAGCTATTCAAAGAAGTGTAGATAGGAGCAATCGTTCAAAAAAACGCATTAAAAACAAGGCCATATCAATAAATTTTGAAGGCACGATTTTCGTTGCAAAATTGCGGTGCCCCCTTTAAAAATCAGTAGTAGCCCATTGAATAATAAATTAATTATTTTTGTCAATGCGTAAGTCCTATAGTTTTCGAACTACTGAGGATACATTTAGATTTGGGTGAACATTTAATTAGGAATGATATGATGAAAAGAATCTGTGTTTTTCTGGGTTCAGACCT
>JAYQWI020000084.1:0-3676 GCA_035871815.2 Candidatus Parabeggiatoa communis | reverse complement strand
GTCTAATAACTGACGCAAATAAGGAAAAAATGTAGTGCCTGCTTGTTTATTGCCTGAATCATCTATGACATCAAATTCATCTAACAACAAGACTAATGATTTGTCTTGGGATAAATCATTTAGTAAATTCTGTAGCCATTGATCAAATGTGTTGTCAGGATCATTCTCAAAATCAGGGCTATTTTGTTGTAATTCATCACTGATTTTGTTGGCTAAGGCTTGTAGTAGCTGTTCTAAGGGCCATTGGGATTTATCTTGTAAATCAAAATAAATCGGGTGATAAGCGCCTTTTTTGGGCAAATTGGCTTTTAATTCATGCAGCACCGAAGTCTTACCAATACGCCGTTGCCCAACCAGTACAATCGCATTTTATTCGGGGTGTTTTAAAACATTTAAAACTTCCCGCAAGACATCCGAACGTCCGATAAACGCGGGGCCATTGCCAACCGGGTTGCCTGTGATGTAAGGATTTTTAGGTATCATCTTTCATTTTTTTTACTTTTTACTGGAGTGTGATTTTTTTGATTTGAGGTATTAAAAACTCGATATTCAAGTTTTTAATCCTGAAAACCATAACTCTGAAAACCATAATTACAAGGATTGTATATAAGAAGGGATTAGATCGTGGTTGTACCTAGTTTAAATGCCATTTCACGCAAAAATTTTTGCGTGAAAGATTATATACAATCCTTGTATACTCAGCACGGGAATAAACTGATTTTTTCTAATGAGGTTGGTGGGCAAATATTTTGCCCTTTTTACCCTACATAAAAGTTTAAGTTGTACCCGCGCGCAGTATGTATAGTTAGCGGTTTTAAATCCTTTTTTATAAGCAATCCTTGTAGTTATATAGCAAAATTGGAAAACTTGATCATCAAGTAAAAGCGTCATCTCAATATTAAGAGCAGACTCTTTAGCCTGTTTGTTTGGCAACTCCCGAATAATAAAATACCCATTTCAATTTTTGAATCTCGAAGTTGGACGCAGTATTTCGTTGGTATTAATTTTTTTGAGTTGCTTTTTGTGGAATTACTTTCCTTGCGTTCGATTTTCAGGTGAATCCTCAAGTTTATAGGATTCCTTAATTCCTTGCTCTAGTAATTCACACGATTCAGATTCTCCGAATTTAGGTATATACTTACATGCAAAGATGGCAATTTCTTCAAATTTTATCAACGTCCATATGAGTGTCGATATGACAAGAAGTATTGCTGTTATCCTCCTAAGAAATGTTCGCCGTTTAGGTTGTGTTTCGTCCTTTTCACTTCCTAAGTTTTTTTGAGAGTTATCACCTGTGTTTGGTGGCTCATCTTCATCTGATGTTGATTTTTCTAAATCCTTAAGAATTTTAGGATTGTGATGTATGAAATCGAAAAAAACACTTGAAGATACTCGCCACCCGTTACCCATTTCATCATCTTTTCTCAAAACACCATATTTTCCCAATTCTATCAATAATTGTGGATTAGATGGATTCTCAGCAATATTTTTATTGTCAAGCCATTCTATGGGATAGTTAATCTTTTCCGCATGTATCAAAGCAACAGACGTAAAAGTGTTTTGCTTTTCTTTATCCCAAGCATTCCAAATATCTGTCAAAGTTTCTTCAACCTTGGAATAAAAAACATCCTTCATACGTTGTCGTTCGTCTTTATTTCCATCTTCATAACTTTCCCACAAAATTGATGCTGCAACTTGTAGAAAATAGGGATGGCCTCCAGCAATGTCCTTAATAAAACGGCAATCTTCATCAGTGAAATAAGCCTTACCTTGATCCAACAGTTCATCATCTACCTTTGCTTCTGGTAATGCCCCTAAAACGATTTCATCCATAATGTTAAAATAAGGTGAACCGTTAGAAGTTTTTGGTGCTTGATTATCAAGTTGGCTTCGTGACAGAGCACTTGTAATAACCAATACTAATCCGCCTTGATTATTAGGACTGACAAGCAAGGCGCGTAAGCTCGCAAAAAATTGTCCTTGATTTTTCGTCAAAATCGGGTTATCTAATAACTTGTCAAATTCATCTATCAATAAGACTAATCGCCAACCAACTTGGTTTATTTGATCAATCAAGTTTTCAAGTTCATCCGTTTGAAATTGATTGTCTTGGCAGCTTTGATAAGCTTGAGACAGTGCGGTGTCCGTCTCTTGGTCAATAATCCGTTCTTGAAGTGGTTTTAAAACCGATTGCCAAAATTGGATGCGATCAAATTCAGTGGCCTTAAAAGCATCCAAATAAGAGAAAATCAATTGATTGACTTCATCACCGTAAAGTGTTTTTGCCCGTTTTTCGTTAGGTTTCACTATCAATCCCTGTAGCATTGACGTTTTACCACTGCGCTGTGAGCCCGTAATTATCGTAGATTGTCCAGTGATGATACGCCCAACAATACGGCGCAATTCTCTATCTCTGCCTATCAGTTGTTCAGGCTCGACGGGATTACCGTGTATAAATGGATTGTGAAGTGGCGCACCACTTCTATCCACTTTTTGAATGGCAGGGGGGCGTTTGGTTTGGCTTGTCGTGCTAGGTGAAACTTTTTTTATTGCCCTATAAATAATGAGTAAACTCACAATAGCGACAACAAAAATAATCGTAAAACCAGTCAAGCCATTAAAAATATTTTCCCACCAATCAGCAAAATTTGTCATCAATTATTGATTCTCCTGTTGTTATGTGTTAGCAAGCTTAGGCGTTGGCCGTCGAAAAATAAATTTTGCACTCCAATCGCGCTGCAAAATAAATTTTGCACTTTTCAAGGTGCTCAATTATGAGTTGTTATATATTGACAATGTCTTAGGTTGCTTAATTAAAGTGGCACGCATTTGACGCGCTCCACAAAATCCTACCTGTTAGATTTGAATTTGATGAATTTGGCGGTAAACCTCTTTACGGGGGCCTACTCTCACTGCCAAAATAATGAGTTTTTCTTCATCGACAGCATAAATAACACGATCGCACTTGGGTCGTTAAATGGGATTGATTCACCTTAAGACTTGTGATTGCCCTTAAGATACTTACTCATCCTCTGTCATCCAGTTCTCAATTTTTAAATCGAAATACTTTTTCAAAGTTTGATAATGTTTCTCGTTATTTGTAACCATTTTCAAATCATGAACAATCGCTGTTGTTCCAATGAGTAAATCTAATTCGCCTGTCAGCAAACCTTTGTTTTTCAACAGACTATAAATTTCTCCCGCCTTTTCCAAAATGGTTTTGTCAAGATAAATCACATCAGTTATTTGTAATAAATTCTGAAAAAGCTGCAATTTGGTTGTCGCGCCATTAGCTTTATAACCGCGGAAGCATTCATAATAAGTGAGGCAACTGATTTTAAAACAACCAAACTTGTTCAAATATTTAAGGCTATTTTGATAAGCTGGTTCTTTTCGCTTTAAGACGTAGCTTAAAGTGTCAGTGTCAATCAAAGACAAAGTTTCCGCTATCACTTTTTTCTCTATTTTCATAAATGTCTCCTATGTCTAAGTCAGATTCGTCGGTTTGGCAATACGCTTCTGTAATTTGGGATAAGATAAGAGTGGGCTCTAAATGAGGTGCTTCTAAATCAACTAATGTCAACATGACTCTGTGTTATATGAGGAGGTGGGCGCATTCCCAAAAAAAGGTCATTATCAATCTTGGCCTTTGCAAAATAAATTTTGCACTCCAATT
>JAYQWI020000083.1:0-4989 GCA_035871815.2 Candidatus Parabeggiatoa communis | reverse complement strand
TTCTGGGAAGGTAAAGCGCTTTATCCGAGTGCCGGGTTTAAAGAAAAGAACCATATACAAATTTGTATTATCAATCCAAATTGTATTAAGGGTTATTTTCTATATAGCGTTTCCCGATTAGGTTAAATACATTTTTTTGATGTAGGGTGGGTAGGAGCGTAGCGGAGTCGAAGACCAGCGAAGCAAAACCCACCATTTCCGAGTCTCGCTGGGTTTAGCTTCGCTGGCCTACGGCTCGCTCGGTGGGTTTAGGTTTAGGTGGGTTTAGCTTCGCTGGCCTACGGCTCGCTCCGCTACGCTACGCTCTACCCACCCTACAATTACTGCGTTTCACACACATTCAACCCCTTCTGTGCCTTTTAATTGATTTTTAGGATTGATTTGTTTTTGTACTTAGCGTAGCACACCGAAGGTTCATGCAATCGGGAAACGCTATAATTCTCGTCCCCCTTCTACCTCAAAACCCGCCAAACTTCTCGCACTTTATCCTCAAACGTTAAGGCTGCCCAGTCGGAGCAAGACCATAAAATACCGTTTGCCAAAGTCCGTTGGCGCAAAGATTCTCCACAATAACTTGATAACTGACTGACATCGCCCAAGTTATCCCCCTTCAGCACTTGCATCTGCATAAAATCGTCTAATTCTAAAACCGCGAAACGCCCATCGGGGCGTTCATAAATATGACCCCGTAATTGCTCACGATACCAATTAAACGAAATCGGTCGTTCCCATCCGTAAAGTTTCTCCATTACCCTCGTTTGTTCCGATAAGGGTTGCCACTTGAAGGGTATTGGCCATTCCCAAGGGGGCCGTTTGTCTGAATTAATTGATTTATCCTTTTCACACTCTTGTACCACACTTTGTTGACGGCAAACAATGGTACGAATGGAATCAGGTAAACTGGCTGCCATATACGCTAAGCGATTCCAATATCGACGTGCTTGCGCTGGGCGAGGGCGTATTTCCCATAAACGGGCTAAGTTATAAAGAATCGCTGGGGGCGCATTTGATTCATTCGCTAATCTATCTAATCGTGTTACGGCACGAGGCCAAAGATCAAGATCCGCTTCACTTTGCTCATACAAGACTAACGCTTGCAATCCTTGAATTTCCAGATTATCAGGCGCTAATAAACTCAATTCTTCAAGTACGCCACGCGCTTGATGCGGTTTGCCCAGGTATAAATAACTCACAGCCAGATTGACTTTTGCGGGCACATAACCCCGATCTGCCTCAATCGCTTTTTTAAAATAGATCACCGCTTCTTTCAAAAATCCTTCACCTTGCCGGGAAGCTGAAGCTTGTTTAAGCGTTCTATAAGCCTTTTTACCCATCACAAGGGGTGCGGCTAAGCTTTCGACATCCAGTAATAGAGGCATCCAATAAAAATCAGCACGTTCCCATTCCATCTCTTGACGCGCCCGTTGCAAATAGCAAAATCCTCTATTATTTAAGACTTCCCGTGCCGGAAAAACATGCTGAAATTCTCGCAAAAAATACTCGCCATCGTCACACCGATCAAAATGACTCAGCCGTACCCCAAAATCAAAAAAAGTCAATTTTTCTGCCAGTGTTTGCAAATAGTCCTGCAATACCGCTACACGCTTTTCAACGGTTGGATAGCTAGAATGTCTCGGCGTTTTAACTTGTTTAACCCAATCCTTTAAAAAGGCATTCTGATTGGCAGCTTTGCCAAGCAACAAATTAACCCGATAACCTGCCATAGCCGCATAAGCATAGGCTTCACCATCCGCTGCCAATTCGCGCCGCATACGTTCTCGTGTAAACAACTCGCTACGATAACAACCTCTACCCGAAAACTGGCAATCGATATCAAGATGCCAATAATCATCTTTCGCTAAATGCCCTAATTCATGCCCCAAGACAAAAGCCAAACAGGCCTCCTGTGCTACCTTTGAAGCGGTTCTGACGTGGCAGATATCGATAGCAGATTGCCAAATAAGGATATAACCATCCCGTAATGCCCTCGCTAAAGGATTCCTACCTTTATTCTTCAGCACCTTCAATTTAGGATTCAGGAACTTCCTGTTTTTATCGGCAACCTGTTTCACCTGCTCAAAAATCTCATAAACTTGTGCAACCTCGCTATCTTCTGAGGCAGCGCCATACCAGTCAATATAGTAATCCACATAATCGCGCGGATTGGCCGCAAAACTGGGCACAGTGCAAACCATGCCCAGTATGCTCAGGAACAATAACCACTTCCCCGATATCGAACTCAACCGGTTTTTAAGGCCGTTAAGCGTTCGGGGATTTTTGTGATATTTAAATGGGTTCATTTTAATAACCTTTCCTGATTGTAACGAGTTTTGGGACACCATTTGAAAGGGCGAACATTTTTCTATGTGAAACGCGGTATGTTGAAAGCGAAGGCCTCTCAAAACTCTGCAAGTCCACTCATCGCCATTTCTAAATGATCACTCAATTCATAAGCGACAGCACGATGGGCAGGCTGTTTTTTTAAGGCCATCAACACGGGTTGAATACGTTTTAAAGTCTCCAACACCGTTTCTGTCATCTCCTCTGAAGCGCGTTGAGAAAAACGCGCCTGTAATGTTTCACCAATGGCCTGTTGTTTAGCCCAAAAATCGCTGGAAGCCTTATCAGGTGTTTGTGCCATTGTCCAGAGTAAGACAAACCAACGCCCGAGATCATATTCAGCCCCCCAATCCGTTTCTTTCCAAACGCTTATGTCAGCACTTGTCTGACTTAACATGGCATACCCCGTTTCGATGCCTGCCTGAAACGCTTGGGCTGCTTCTGAACGCTCTACCTCATTAAAGCCCAAATCCGTTGTTTCCAAGGGAAAATATTCTAGTACCGGATTAAAACCCTGATGATTTTCAGTGAGAACCGCCCTATAACTGGCCTCAATTGGACTTTCCGCCACAGGCTGCATCGGCCACATTTTCAGTGCCACGATAACTAATAAAACGGCCGTCGCGGCAACGGGCACCCCGAATTTTAAGTTATCTAAAAAAAATGACAACCCATTCAAGCTATTTTGCCACCCTTTCCCAAAAACGTTTTTTTTAAAAAAAGGTTTGCGTTTCTGAGAAGTGCCTAGAGATTTTAGATAAGAAGCCGTCTCCAACCAATGATGATAGCACTGTGAGCAAGCGTTCAAATGGGCCAACACACTTTGACGTTGTTCACCTTTCAATTCTCCATTGACAAAAACCGCCAGTTGCTCATCTGACAAACAAGCCTCCTGAGTCGATTCTTGATGAGCGGTTATAGCAATCAAGGCCATCGCACGATCAGAATTGAGAACCGCTTTTAAATCATTTATTTTATAGGTATTTTGGGTATTCATTTTGTCCTCCTCATCTGCTGTCTACTCTATGCATTTTGCCACGGAAAAACACGGAAAAACACGGACACGGAAAAATTCATTCCGTGCTTTCTGTGTGTTTCCGTGGCAAAATCAAGGTTTGTATTCCTATTTAGCAAACTCAAATCCGTCAAATTCGCGATCTAGCGTTTCACGTAAACGCGCCAATATTTTTTTAAGACGCTTATCCACTTGACTGCCTGTTAAATCAAGTAATGTGCCCATTTTCTTGGCTGTGAAACCACTTTGATAACGCAGTTTTAATAACAAACAGTCTTCCTCTGTTAGACGAATAAACTGACTGATTTCAGCCAACCATTGATTAATCTCTAAACGATTATCCTCATTCAGAACCGTGTTAAGTGATTGACTCAACACTTCCAATAAAGCCTCTTCATTCCCAGCTTGAATTTTAGTTTCTAGCGAAGCGCAGGGATCGGCATAATTTTCGCCTTCCCCCTCATCCATCGAGAAGGTTTGATACGCTTCTTTGATGGGACAATTTGCCAGCACGGCTTCGACCACTTCTTGAATTTTCCAGCGTTCCCGCGTCGTTTCACGGGTAACCAATATTTCAATCGCCTCGTATTTACCATACCTGTCTTTCACCAGCAACTGATAAGCCAGCTGATAAAGACTATCCGTTTGCCGACTCAACCAGCGATTAGGGCGCACCTTACCGAACTGCTTATACCAAAAATCGGTCAACAAACGAGAAGTCACCGTTGTCAGAAACGCTGTAAAATGATCACCTTTAAAGGCCCTGACTTTTTTCCAATCATCGGCCTCAAGCGCATCTAAAACATATTGAGAGGCCTCAAGTTGCCTATTTTGATCATCAGGGAATCGCCGTTTAGTGAGCGCATCAATATGATTCCAGTGTTCAAACACTTTCTTTTTTGGACTGTCATCCATCTTATCAACGGTAGAAGCACTTACCCTCTGTGATGGAAAAAACATAGCGTCATAACCATAATCAAGCTGATTAGCAATAGCTAAAGGGCCTAGGGAAGTCACTTCATCAGATTGAGGTAAAAGATGCGTTTTCGCAAAATCCTTTACCCGATCTAATTGAGACAATAATTGTAAGAAGTACATCATGCCATTACTCCTCTTTTTGAATATAACAATTGTTAATTATAAATTAATCTGAGGAAGACGGACAAAGTGGGTTATTTTGCTAAAATGAAAAAGAAATAAACGCTAAAGACGCAAAAGACGCAAAAGACGCTAAAGGAGGCTAAAGAGGCCTTAAAAAATCGGCGTTGCGTGCGTTATTGTTTTTTGATGGCACGAGGGCAACTTGAAGCCTTTGTCAATAATTGAGTTGGCAGATGAACACTTAAATCATGAGGGGCTTCGGGCAGGAGATTGGGGCCTGTGAGAACAAAACGACTGAGATTCGCGCCTGAACGTTCTGCACACCGTGTTGGCAATATGGCCGTGGCATCAAAATAATCAAGCGTCAAAAGCGGGGTTGCTGTCAATTCAGTGTCATTGATAAACACACTCCCATTTAAACCGAGTTCTGATGACACATCGATCTGACTGTCGCCCAAGACTTGAATCTGATCGGCACGAATATCAATCAGGCCACCATGTCCCCTTTTTGCGTTGGCAAGCAAGAGACTGTT
>JAYQWI020000082.1:0-4622 GCA_035871815.2 Candidatus Parabeggiatoa communis | reverse complement strand
GCTGCGAGTACAAGTGTACCGGCATCACGTATAGACGGATTGTTGTCCTTTTCTATCTGAGGGACTACCCGACTGATTAAGTCATCCATCTTGTCGCGTAATGCTTTGCCTTGCAGCCTACCCGTTTCCACTTGATCTTTCAGAATTTGTATTTCTGCCTTGATAGCAGCGGGCAATTCCAAAGAAACAAGCGCATTATAGGCTTGTTGTATAATCGCCTTTGAGGGCGGCGTGTTTTCACCACGATCCAAAACAACAAAGGCAATATCCGACAAGGTTTTGCCCACTTCAAACGCACGTTGTGGCAGTTTCATGGCCGCATAACCTTTTGACTGCACACGGATCAATCTACCCCACTTACCAGTGATGCCAGCGTTTTTGGCACTATTGTGGATTTCGTTGATTGAAGGCAAGTAGAGCTTACCTTGTGGAGGCGTGATCGTTATTTTGGGTTTGCCATCACCTGCCCACGCGAAGCCGCAAAGCGACATGATGATAACTAATGTCAACAGTTGTTTTAAGTGCATTGTTTCTCCTTCTTCGTAGAATTGAATAAATGATTGCCTTTCGGCATACGGGTATTGAAAATACCAGCATTTCCCTGTCAATTTTTAAGTGCTGTATATGATGATAAAAGATATTGCAAACTTGACGAAAGCATTTAAAAACAGTTATCAATCAATAATATTAATGATTGACAGAAAAGTGCTGTGAAAAGACTATTTTTTTATACGGGAAATAGCAAACCCGTTGGCTTACACCAAACTTCAAAAATACAAAGCTTGTACACCATTCAGATTACTTATAACGTCGCCGAAAATTTATCCACCCTAAGGTAAACGTAGCAACAGTTATCAATAGCAGCATGAGCCATGTTGTTTGAGTATGCTGTGGCCTAAAAAATTTTAAGCGTGAGTCATTACTCATGGCATGCTCCAATATGATTTGTTCTACCTCGGTTAAATGGGTGCTGGTACCCCGTACAACTTGGCTAACCGCCTTGTAATAAGAGCCACCTTCACCAAAAAAATATTGACCAGCCTCTTCTAAAAAACGAGCGGGGAGTTTGTGTTCTACCAAAAGTGCTGGGATAGGAACACTCCCTTCAAATGGTTCAGGATTCAATTCCCGTTGTTCTAGTGCGTCAAAAAATTCAGACAACACTTCAATATATTCAGATTCAGCATCTGATACTTCAGACGCTAGTGTGTCAGTGGCGTAAAATAAAGACTCATACCAATAATTAGCAATATCAGGATGTTTGTCTATCATTTCGGGCGGCTCTTTTTTATTCCATTTATTTTTTAAAACGGAAAAATAAGAACTCGGATCAAGTGATTTGAGACTCAAAGCCCCGGTACCGATAAAACTGCCATTCCGAAAGTCAATTTGCTCATGATGTTCCTTCTGATAACGTGGCATTGAAGTGTTTAATTCATGCTCAAACAAAAGTGCCGTTGCCTCAAATCCCCAGCGACTAACCATCAAATCCGCGATAACATGTACCATTGAATTCATACCAATAACCGGTTTAATAATGCTTCCCCCTAATAAGATTTGAATAATCAACAAAAAGGGCAGAAAAGCATTCGCGGCTGAGCGTGTCCGAAAAAACGTTGAAATAAACATGGCAACGGCGATAGAAGCCATTGCGGTGAGCCACAGTAAGCAGACCAATTTGATAAACAGGATTGGCATTAACGCTGAAAACAAACTGATAGACTCTGATTGATTAACCACCAATCCGGTTTCAAAAGGATTTATCCAAGCTGGCAAAACAACAAATATAATGTGAAAAGTTAAAGAAAATAAAAAAACCTGTCCAAACGCAATAATAGATAATGCGATAAATAGAGAAACCATAAAATCGAAACTGCTCAAAAAGCTTAATCGCTCCTGTTGATATAAAATCATTGAGCCTGGAATTTCAACAATGGCTTTAGAAGTACCAAACCAGACGGCGGTGAGTACAACAAGGAAAACGATAACACTCACTGTGTCGGTAGTCAGGTAAGAACGTAAAGCTTGAAAAAACGTGCCTGTGCCTAAATCTACGGTAACAATCGCTTGAAAAACAAAGAAAAACGCGATTGCAAGTATAGGGGCTTGCAAAAAAGTGATACTTAAATCCGTTTTATCTCTATAAAATGTGAGCAAACGACGGTAAACTAAATTGAGTATGCGTTTGGAACGAGAAATGGGTACTGGCGCAATCAACGGTACTTCACTATTACTCATTGTTGTCACTGTTTTTATTCCTCGGAAAGTTTGGCCTCTATATATTCCTGATGGTAAGGAGACATTTTATATATCTGGTGCCACTCTTCAGGTTCGGTTTGACGCTCTTCGTTTACTGATTTTTTCTCAAGCACATCAAATATGAGTTTTGGCGACTTATAGGGAGAATGTTCTCGCCTCGCAAAATATTGAATCGCTTCTTGGGCAGGGCCGTAGTAGGCTACAAATCCACCAATATCCAGCACCAACAAGGTATCCATCAGATCAAATGCTTCAATATCAGGCGAGTGAATCGTTAACATAACCCCCTTGCCATTATCTGCAATCTCCCGTAGGTGTTGGAGAATATTATCTGTATCCAAAGAAGACAGTCCCGAACAGACTTCGTCCGCAAGTAGAAAAGTGGGTTCTAACATTAACTCTAAGGCCAAATTAACCCTTTTTCTTTGTCCGCCTGAAATTTCAGAACAATAACTATTCCGTTGTCCTTCTAAATTCATGGCTTTTAACAACTCTTCTACTTTCTGTTCGATGGCATCCGGCACCCAATCCGAAGGCAAACGCAAAGTAGCGGCAAAACGTAAATTTTCTGCAACGGTTAATTCGGGTATCACAACATCATCTTGTGGTACAAAGCCTATTTCTTTTAGAATATCATCATTTTTCCTAGTGTTTTGCCCTGACAAAGTGATCTGACCCGATTTAATCGGAATAATGGCACGAATCGCTTTGAGCAAAGTCGATTTGCCAGCACCGCTTGGGCCAATAATGCCCATAAATTCACCAGCCTGAATGCTTAACGAGCAATCATGAATTAGAAACTTCTGCTTATCTTTAGGATTGATGACATAAATATTTCTAAGCGTTAGGCGATCATGACTCGCTATTCGACTAATCAAATGCCCCGTTTCTTTTAACTCAAGAGAATAAGGCCCGACTCTGACAACACTGCCATTTTGCAGTGTCATTGTTTTGTTATCCGCTACAAAACGTATTTCCCATTGATTAATATGTGATTTGAGCTCTAGTGCATGCCAAGCCACGCGGGGTGAGGGCAGAACAATATCGCAAATATCTGAAGCGCCAGCTAGGTAGGCTTTACCCGTTTCAAGCCGGTATTCAGTTTGAGATTGAGCCAAAACACTTTTTGTCTCAGCCAAAAATGTTTTATTTTTAAGTAATTCTCCGAGCGTAAAAGACTCTTTACCCAATTGTAGGGGCGTGAATTTATCAACACGCGCCATCACCACACCCCGTTGACGATGATCCACCGTCAGATTATCCAGATTATCACTACGGTTATGAATTAAATATTCAACAGCCGATACCGGGGTAACGGCAAGGTGAATCTTATTCGCTGAAGATTCGGATAGGTAATAGGTATTCTCAGGTGAATTACCTATGGTAAATTCAGGGTTTTTAGACATAGTCAATTAGCAATTAGTGAAATTAAACTTTTTTCATCATTGAGGTTGGACACTGTATTATTTATATAGGCATCACGCTGATTGAAATAACGATGCAATTGATTGATTAAATTCACTATTTTATTTCATAACTCTGATGCCAAATTTTCAAAGAGGCGTATGATAATTGTCCATACCATGTTATAGCAATACACAAAAGTGTCTCATGCCTTTGTATTCCTATTTACAAAATAATTGCATGCCACCGTATCACTTTGATAAAAGTATAACATTTGTTACTAATAATAGTAAGTTACTTCCTGAGTCAATAGATGTGTGAATGAATGAGTAATTAATAATTTTTAATTATCAATTTGTACAAAGAAACCATTAACTTTAAATAAGTTCGCCCTAAAATTAAACTTTTTTCAGCGTTCAGGTTGGACACCGTATGACACATTTAGGCACCATGCTTATTGAAGTGACTATGTGATTAGATTCACCATTTTCTTTCAACAACCCCTCATACCAAATTTTCAAAGAGGCGTATGATAACTGTCCATACCATGTTATAGCAATACACCAAAGTGTCTCATGCCTTTGTATTCCTATTTACAAAATGATTGCATGCCACCATCTCACTTTGATAAATGTGTAACATTCGTTATTAATTAATAAGTTAGGCAACTCCAAAAAATTAATATACCCACTTAAAACCTGTAATATTTTCAAAACCTGACAGGTTTTTAAACGAAACTTCAATTTTTGGGTATTTTATTTTTTGGGACTTGCCTAAGGTGTTCGCCCTCTGATTTTGTGACAATGAATCAGATTGATTTACTAGGCGTTGGGGGGTTTTCTTCTAAGCCATTAAAGGGTTTTCAGATACTCGATCAGTGCCTTGCGCTCTTTTTCAGTGAGTTTGGGGCCTATAATGCCTTTCCTTTCGACATTATTGTCTTTCTTTTTGACTTCCTC
>JAYQWI020000081.1:0-2269 GCA_035871815.2 Candidatus Parabeggiatoa communis | reverse complement strand
GCCATTAGAAAAACCCTGTGAAACTTATTATGCGAAAATCCGCACTCGTTTAGAGCAAGCGGGCACACCCATTGGGCCAAATGATTTACTGATAGCCAGTCATGCTTTAGCACTTAATTTGGTTATCGTAACGGCTAATGTCAGAGAATTTTCTCGTGTTCCTGATTTGAAGGTTGAAAATTGGCTTGACAATTATCAGTGAAATCCAAACGCAAACGACGCAAGGATTTCGATTCGATAGCGTCTTTAGCGTTTCTGATTAAATGGTGGATGGCTTTCGCTTCACGTAGTATCGTAGCTCTATCCAGACTATATTCTTGAATTGTAATTGACATGATGAGTTTATTAAATGTTCATTTCAGGCAGAAATAAAGAAGGATTATCAGAAAGAGAAATTCAAAATTGCTTATGGGCTTGGGAACTCTTGTTAGGTGGCAAAAATAATCTTAAATTAGTCACCGAAGAAGCCAGCCAACATCATTCACGCACCCGTTTTAGTGAAACTAAACAGGTTGTTTATCTCGGTGCTGATGTTAAGCCGGGTTATGGCATAGAAGCTAATTCAAGAATGTCAATTCTCGCTTGCCTTGCCCATGAATTATCTCATGCCCAAAGATTTGAGCTAGGTTTTAAAAGACCCCTTAAATTACCCGATGTTTTAATTGATGAAGCAGAAACCAGTTTGCATGCTTCTTTTATACCCGTATTAAGTTTAAAAGATCGTGAAGATCTCATTGAAGATGCCAGAGACAGATTAAATCAATGGTTAGCGACGCCAAAGGAGTAAAAAAATGAACGTAGAAGCAAGTGGGGTTATTTTGGTTGATAGTTGTCATGTCCAAACTGAAAGATGTGTCGCTAAAAAACAGGCACCCATAACCGCTGTTTGGACTTCACCAGGGCGTACCCAAGTTAATGTTTGCCGCCCTTGTTTGGAAGAAAAAATTCGTGCTGGGGAATGGGCAATCCAAGGCGCAAGAGTAGAGCAGCGTGCTGACGTTGCGGTTTATTCAAAAGAAAAACAACTTCAATTGGTTGTAGAAGTCAAAAAGAACCCTAATGAGATCAATGTTGAATCCCAAAATTGGGCAACCCAAATACGGAAAAATCTCTTTGTCCATGCCGGTATTCCAAGCACACCTTATTTTTTGTTAGCGGATATCCCCGATTATCTTTATCTGTGGCAAAACCGTGAACCTGTGAATTTTGATAAGGCACCTGATTACATCATCAAAGCCAAAGAGATTTTGGCAAACTATCTGAATCAGGCCCCTTCAGATTCTGGAATCAGTCAATATTATTATCTTGAACAAGCGATAAGCTCATGGCTAAATGAAGTCGTTCAGTCAAAAATATCACTCTCCGAAAACCCGTCTTTAAAGTGGCTTTCTGATTCTGGCCTTTATGAGGCCATTAAAAGTGGCTCAGTGGTTATGGAATCTACAGTCGCGGCATAAAGGGTGTCATATTTTAAGGTTAAACAAATAACGCAAACGACGCAAACGACGCAAGGATTTCGATTCTTTTCTATAGCGCCTTTTGCGTCTTTAGCGTCTTTAGCGTTTATTTTGTAATCGCCCCTAAAAAAAACGAGCAAAACACCCCCTTTGCAATCCCCCGTCAAAGCCTCCAAAGGCTCTAAGTATCTAATGTCCGACTCGCACGGGCCAGCCGTAGCCGGTGCCGCCAGTCTTGCTGCCGACGCTCACGAAGCCGTCGTCGAGGTGCACGAACCACGCGCCGTCCGGGTAGGAACGCGGAGTAGACGACCAATACCAGTGTGTCTGTACGCCCAAGAACGCATCACCTTCCGTCCACTGACCTGTACCCGCTGCATTAGAAAGTGCCGGCCGCTCATAACTTTTATCAACCATCGCTTTCAACTCATCTTTAGTCGGTAAACGCCACATACCCGCTGTCGAACCATCACTCAAACCACATTGTCCATTCCCCAAATTAGCCGCGCTTTGCATAGCCGGTTCCAAATACTGATATCCGTTAAAACAATTCGCATTCTTTAACCATATCAATCCACTGCGATTATCTGTAACGGTACCATCGCCATTGTCGGTATAGCGATAGGATGACACTACTGGAGACGGTGGTGTCTCAACAACGGGAGGGGGTACAACAACGGGTGGTGGTGCAGCAACGACTTGTGGAATCGCAGTAAAACTGCCCGAAGGGCTACTTTCCTGCCCCGTAGCGTTTACGGCTTTCACCCAATAAGTATAGCTTGTTCCATTAACCAGTCCATTATGGGTAAATA
>JAYQWI020000080.1:0-4179 GCA_035871815.2 Candidatus Parabeggiatoa communis | reverse complement strand
GAGAGAATCTCATTAATATAGTCTTTTGCCTTTTTTGGTTCAACAGATTCGGTTGATTCGGGTAATGCAGAGGATATCAAGATGAGTGTTAAACTGATGAGAGTAGAACGGATTAACGGAATTAAAGGAATTAACGGATAATTAACGGATTTTTGAGTCATTTTACGAATTGTATGTAGGGGCAATACCTTGTGGTTGCCCTTAAATTAATTAACGGATAGGGGCAATCCCTTGTGGTTGCCCTTAAGAAAGAGGGGAATGGTGAGCAACCCCGTTACCCACCCTACATTCATTGGGCTAAGTGTGCGGCAATCCGCCGAAAGATTAATTCAATATCCCAACCTTCCAGATGGGTACGGCGATTGAGATATAAAGCAAAGCCTGCTGCAACATATAAGGGTTCTATGATGCTGATGATTAAAAACATAAAAAGCAGACTGAGGATATTAACCCATAAGGCTTCTTCATAAAATAGCGTATAAAAAAAATCAGCATTCACCGTGATGGGCAGCATTAGGTAGGCCAATACAAATAGTGATAATTCTAGAAGCACTTCAAAATGTATGCAGACTATTGTGAGCCAGACTGCGGTGGAGCGCGTATTGATTTTCAATAGTCTCCGACGTTGTGAAGCTTTTGGGCCACGTAATCCTTCTAGTTGCCAGACGGGCAAATTAAATGAACGAGCAAATTCAAAACGCCCTAAGCTGAGTACCCAAAACAGGCGGGTTTTAAAAAGTAAACTGGGCAATATTTTTAAGGTTTGCCGAATAGTCGGCTGTTCGCCAAACAAGGCGCGACTGAAAAAATGTAAGAGAATGCGATCATATAAAGGTTTTAACCACCATAAGATTAAGGTGGCAATCAAGAGGTTTTCATAAAACAGTACGAAAACGGTTAGAAAAAGGGGCAGCATGAGGGCAAACCAGATTTTGTATAACGGTTTCCACCACTCCTGCACCATACTAAAACCTAAATCAAGGGATTCCCAAGGATTGCGTGGACGAACCACGGCTTGAATACGATTAAGTTGCACGGTTTCGCCCTACTAATACAAAGTAACTTATCAGCAATAGCCACAATGAGCCGCCAACACTATATTTTATCAGGGGATCAAGTGCCATGCTTGATGACCAAAATGCTTCAAAAAAGGCGGCAAGCACTGATAAACCGATGATGCCATAAATGAGGTAAACACTGTCAGCCGCCGCGTGACGCAAGGCCTGTAGACGAGTTAATCGTCTAGGGGCGATTAAGGCCATGCCGAGTTTTAAGCCGGTGGCACCGGATAATACAATTGCGATTAATTCAAAACTACTGTGTCCAGCTACAAATGAAAAAAAAGGTTCACTGTAGCCGACATGTACCAGATGACCGGCAATACAACCAATGTATAACCCATTGAATAGCAAGAAAAATAGCGTGCCCATACCAAACAGTATGCCACCAGCAAAGGTTTGAAAATCAATACTGATATTATGTTGAATATAAAAGCCGAACATTTCAAAATCAGTGTCGGCCTCACGATTACGCCCCAGACGTTCGACTGCCGGATTATACATAGATTCCATCATGTTGACTTGTTCTTTATCTAAAATACTATACACCAAAGCGGGATTCATTTGTATACTGATAAATATACTCAGCAAGGGCCCAAAAAATAATAAACTTGATAGACTGACTAAACGCCATTCTTGACGGACACGTTGTGGAAAATCGGCTAAGATAAAATGGATTATTTTAGCTGTCAATCGCGTTTGTGTCTGGTAAAGGTGCTGATGTCCGCGTAATGCGAGACGATTGAGTCGTTCGACTAAGTGTGGTGTATAGTGACGATCTCGTGCGATAGCTAAGTGTTGACAGACTTGTCGATAAAGTTGCGGAAATTGGCCGCTATTAACCTGTTTTTGTTTTTTGGGTTTTTCAAGGTAGCTTAACCAATGTTCCAAGTCTGCCCATTGTTGTTCGTGAGCCTTTTCAAAAGTACGTTGTTTCATTTCAATGAGCAATTATCAATTATCAATCATTCAATAAAGGCTGAACGATTGAAAGGTTCATTTTATTGTCTGATTCCAATTAAACCATTTGCGAGTTGGTAAAGATTTTGGATAGCCGCTTCTTCGGTTTTACCGGTTAAAGGGGTGACGATGTTGGCTAATTCAATAACGCGCGCTTTTGGTAAGTGTTGGGCGCGTTCGGCAAAATTGATAATCGCCTGTTGTTCTGCCAAGGGTAAAATCACTGGCATGGCTTGGGGGGCGACATCAGGAAAATGTTCGCCTTTTCTCTTTTTTGAAAAAGGGATCGCTGAGGGATTCTCGTCTTCATAAACGACTACTGTGCCGGCCGCTAAATCGCCTAGCCTTTTGAAATCTTTATTCATTATCATGGAAACCAATCCAAAACCATAGAGAAACGGTAGAAAATCAACGGCCCGTAAGAGGTTGCGTATCATTGAAGCTGACCAATCGACTGGGGTACCTGATTCATGTAATACTTTGATTTTCAGGGTACTTTTTCCGGGTGTCGCACCTTGTTTATAGATTTCAAAGAGCACTGGATAAAACCATTCTAGGAGAAATATGGAAAGGAGGAGTAAGCCTTTGCCGAATTCGCCTAATTGTGCAAACGAGATGGCCAGGATAATATAAACCACGATACGAATGCCAAAATCAATTGACCAAGCCATAGATCGTACTATGGGGCCAGCAACTCGCAAGGCTAATTCAATGCCTTCTGGTGTTTCAATAGAACGTGTGGTGTCAAGCATGAAATCAAATCCTGTCGCCACGGAATGACACGGAATGCACGGAATCTTTCTGTGTTTTTCCGTGTTTTCCGTGGCAAACTTAAATGGAGAAAAAACCCCTAATCATTTCGACAGCGGCGAGGTAAATACTTATTATCCATGCCATTCGGGTAACCAGGGCGACATATCCAACTTTCTGAGTAGGGTTCATAACTTAATCGAATCGTTTTCCCACTTAGCTGAGAATCCTCTTCAAGCAGAGTAGCTTGGAAGTAGAAATCAACGTCATTTGAAACAATATTCGCAAATAGGGGTTCTGAAGTGGGCTTGATCGATGCGATGTCAGGTGGAAAGACACCCATTGACGCATAATATTTTTCGGCCGGGATTTTTAGATCGTCTAATAAGTTGACCGTTTGTGCGACTTGAACCTTATTAGAGTAATCAACAAAAGCCGGTATGGCAACAGCAGCTAAGATGCCAATGATCAACATAGCCGGTATGATAACAACGGCTATTATCGTGAAGGGAGATGTAGGCGCACGGACTCCGGGAAAGGCGTTAATCACAATGGTATCGGCAATTTGATCATGTAAACACTGTCGCGATTTTTGGAAAATCATGAGCGGATCGAGTAAAGCGATAATGCCTCCAATGAGTGGAATATTGCTGAGTAATGCGATGGGGAAAAAACGCAAAAAGATAATCCGTAATAATGTTGCACGACTGCCATCAGTACGCACAATTTTGATCGACATCATGCGTTTGCCAATCGTTTGTCCATTGCGATCTAGCCAAATCAAGTTGACGGCAAAAAGCCCCAACATAATGAGGCCTATAATTATAAATAACATCAATAAACCTATTCTAGGTGTATTTTCGCTCTCTTCTAGGTTTTCAATATTGAATCCCATAAAAAGAGCCGCAAAAATGAAGAGCATAAAGGGAATAATGAAGATGAAACCATCTGCTAAGTGAGCCACCAAACGGGTACCGCGCCCTGCGAGTTCTCCAGAGTCATTATCACTAACAAGCTCTGTCATTTGTGCCGTGGGCGGTTTGTAAGGTGAGACTTCAGTTTGTTCATCAGAAGATTTTGATGGGTTTTCTTGATTAGTCATGTTATAAATCCTTAATGATTTTAATTTGTTATCCATGTAGTTTGACTTTCCGTTCACACTACGGCTCGAAGCTACGCGAGATCAACTTTAGTTTGAATTGGAGCAAACTAAAGGCACTCAGAACACCCTTAACCCTTAAGCATTAACTATAATCGCCACAAGGTAATTTTTTCGGGTACGCTGTCACGCGGTAATACGCCTTTGACATCAATCACAATGCCGGTGCCTTGATCTAATAGGCTTTGTAGCCCTGTCCAACCGGATTCTATAAATGCTTGATGTGGTACGGCTAAGACGATACATTGGGCT